>JBDSIH010000367.1:0-6245 GCA_039918055.1 Chthoniobacterales bacterium | reverse complement strand
CGCTCCAGTTCGCGCTGTGCGTAGCCGAGGGCGTCCTGCGCGGTGGCAACCTTCCGTGGCAATGCGGACGCGAGGACGAGCAGCTGGCGCGTCTGGTAGGCCACGCGGATTGCGGCGACGTATTCATCCGCCAGCGCGGAGGTGGGGACGGCGATGGAAACTTCGGCGATGTATCCCGACTCGACCCTTCCCTTCAGGGCATTCATGCAGATCGCGAGATCGAAATCCCTCTCCTCGCGCATGCGCTCGAGCAGATACGTCCAGAGCTGGCGGTTCCGGTCGTCGTAAAACCAATCGGCGGATACCGTCCCTGCAAATGTCGCGAGACAATGCACATCCTGCATGCACGCACAGAGAAACAGGCGTTCGTTTTGGCTCGCGGGTGAAAACTCGGTGTCGTTCATAATGAAATGCCCCTGGTTGTCGTCGTTTGATTATCGAAATTCCCTTCGAGGATTTCCGCGACCTTGCCGGGACGCAGAAACCAGTCCACGCTCGCGCGCCAGTTCCGGTTATTCTGTCCCGTGCAGAAATCCGAGGCGGCGATCCGCTCCAGCGCCTCGTGGTAATTCTCGCGAAAGAAGCGGTCCTTCATCCGCGAGCGGAAATCGCGAATGCGTTTCTCCCCGAAGTCGTGAATTTTGGAAACATTCCCGAGTGCATTCCACTCCTCCATGAATTTGAAAGGGGGAGCATCCCGCGAAAGCGGGGGTTCTACACTTTCTTCTGAATGTTCTTCTCTACTTTCTTCTGTAGTGGGAAGTGGAGCCTGTCCGGCGTCGACTTCATAACGTTGTGTAGTCACTACCGAACGTTCCGTCGTCACTACCGAAGGAAGGGAAAGCAAATGATAGGTCTTCATCCCCCGGCCTCCGTGCGCGGGATTATCAACCGCTATCACGCCTATCCGCACCAAATCCAACGTCGCCAACCCCGTGGACTTGGGGCTCAGCCCCGCCATGTCCCCGAGAATCTTCTGCGAAATGACAAAGGACGCGCCACCGCCCTTGTTGCTCGATTCCTCGCAGAGAGCCGCATAGAGGCTCAACCGGGAGGAGATTTCACAGGAACGATCCTCCGAAATGAGAATTTCCCGTATCCTCCGGCGAGCCGTCTTGTTTTCCCATGAAAACGGCGCCTCGGGAGTCTTCGGGCGATGGGTGATCGTACCATCCATTAGCGCGCGCACCTCTTCAGGATGCGGAGGATGCGCCGCCGCGCCGCGCGATGCCCCGCCCAATGCAGGAGGCGGAGCTTTTCGAGTTGCCATAATGGAGGAATATTGGCTTTCATATCTAGTCAATACTTGCGTGTTTAAAACCGGATGTTTTAGCCGGAAGGCCGCGCCAGGAGAAGTTCATGGGGAGGTTGTTTAGCAGAAGCGGAGGGACTAGTCAAGTCTTTCGATAATGTCACGCCTGTCGGAATTCTTACGAATTCCGCTACGGGGATATTTTTCTTTGTAGCGGAATTCGTGAGAATTCCGAAGGGACGCCGCTATGGATCGGGGCGGGGAGGCTTTCTTTGTGGCGGAATTCGTGAGAATGAAGCGAAGCGCCATAGCCTGCACTTTGTGCAGCCCGAAGGGGTAGCAATTCCGGGGGATAGGATCAACAAATCAGCCCTCGCCCCGATTCACGATTTCCCAGAATTTATAAAAGTCCTTACGCGCATCCAGATCCGGATATCCTGAAACGAGCGATCCCGCGTAAGCCCACGCATGCCGTTCCTCAACAAGACTGGCACGCACGGGATTTTCAAAAATATAGCGCATGGTATCGGATAGGGCGTCGGCATCGCATTCCTTATCCCGAAGCATGTGGTCGTATCCCTGTTTTTGCAGCGAGAAAGGCTTTAGAAGCGCATTCCAATGAAGACGGAAAAAACGCATCGCCTTTCGTTGATCACTATCGGGATGCACGCCTTTCCAAAGAATATGGACATGATCGGGCATCAGGCAATATGCGAGACAGACGAGTTGATAGCGTTGAAGAACGTGGAGATGAAGCTCCCGCCATTGCGCGTGGAAAAGCGGATTCAGCCAGTCGGACTTTTTCTTCTCTATCGAAATCGACCAATGCACATAGGCGTTTCCGCGATACCATTCCGGAGGAAGTCTGCGGAGGTAACTCTGGTTTGGCATGAGGAACGGAATTCTCACGAATTCCGCTACGAAGAAAGCACATTTTTCTCCCCCGTAGCGGAATTCATGAGAATTCCGGGGAAGAAATGTCGCTACAACACTCGCCTGTCCTACCGTTTTAAGACTATAGACCGTCTCCTCTTTTCCCTTTAAAATCGAATTTGTAATTAGCGTAACAGGAAGAACGCTTAAAGGTATCACTCTTCCGATATCTTAAAGTGACTTTTTCTTTCAGTGTTCCCCTTTTTGTTTCACTGATAAAGGAGACATAATAATACGGCGATCCGAGTGGAAAAATGCACTTCTTCACGGAAACTAAACGACGAGATGTAACTTTTCCCGCCATATTTCTTACCGTTTTAATGATCTGTTTAGTGTCTTCGAATTCATTGGTTTTTGGAACTCCCATCAAAACTTCCTGATATTTAGGCGATCCCTCCAGTGGCACGCAAATCGCTTTTGCGTATTCCCCCTTATCCAAATACTGCAAACCCTTTTCCGCAATTTTGACGGCATTTTCTTTCGTCTTAATTCCGTCCACCTCACGTGCCACCAGTGAAAGGCCGGTGCATAGCAATAAAACGAAAATCCTTATCATGCTCATCATGCGCAAAGAATAGTGCACCCTGCGTTTGGGTAAAGGATAATTGGGCTACCATTCGCCTACCACACTCCCGGAATTCGTGAGAATGAAGCGAAGCGCCATAGCCTGCCATAGGCAGCCCAAAGGGGTAGCAATTCCGGGGAACCACACTCTCAAATCACTATTCCAGCCGAGAGAAATTCCCGTCGAATTAACGGGGAGGATCTATCGCTTAGCTTCTGTTCTTTATTCGCGACGGATTATTTGGTGCGCTTCTTTAAGATGGCGACACCGTCGTTCGTTACCTGAACGAGTTCCCAGCCTTTGGCGGAGTAGGAATTAAGAAGAGTAATTAAGTTATTATTTTTTAGCCGGGCATTCACTGCGGTGTATTCCCATTTAGGAGCGGCGCCCTGAGCGGGAAGGCCGAGAAAAAATACAGCGGAAAATATAAAAGCAAGCAGTGTGAGACGAATGGGACGCAATGTTTTCATAGAATATTATGGGTTTGGAAGTAAGCGATAAATTACTCTGCAGTGGGATGCTTAAGAAAAGGACAATGGGCGTGAAAAGAACAGGAAATTCGCAGCGCCACCAGGGGAGTAAACCTAGTCATTAGCTTCAGCGATTTATTCACGCTTGTCGGAATTTTTACAAATTCCGCTACGGGGAGCAAAAATCTCAGTGCGCTGTTTTTGCCGCGAGGGCGGCTTCGGTGGCATGGAGCGTAGAGAGGTCGTTGAGAAGCGTGTTATAATGACCGAAGAGGGTCGTAACTTCTTTCTTTAGATCTGCGCTCGCGCTTTGGATTGCCTTGTTTATATCCGTCGCCTCGATGAGAGCCACCTTGCGGCCGTTACTGCCAACGGGTGGCTTAACTACTTCCACGCGTTGTTTGCGACGCTCGGCGATCAGGGTATCATTTTTAGCGATTTCCTCACTAAGGGTCTTGCGCTGTAGGGGGTCCGTGGTGGCATTGCGTTGCGTTTTAAGGGTGCGGCTTTGGCGGTCGAGCCGGGCGATGCTGGCATCGAGCTGCTTCATGAGCGCATCGCGCTGTTGCTTGCTGCGCAAAGTCATCCGGTAGTTCTGATCGTAGCTTTTATTCCGGGTGTATTCCGTGCCGTTCCACCCGCTGCCGGCAACCTGGTATTGCGCATGTTCTTCGTAGACAGGCATGGATTTATACAAGGCGAGTAGTTGCTGAGCGCGCTTCTCGATCCGGGAATCGAATACGTCGATCATCCCCTTCTTCTCCTTCGCGGTAATGTGAAGGCGTGGATTGCGCAGCTCCTCCTTCAATGCCGCGCGCTTGCGGTCATAATAATCAATGGTCTTAAGCAGTTGCCTGCCCGTTTCGTCTTTCATCTGCGCGACATTTGAGTGCGAATCATGCGAATCGGTAATGCTCTTGAGTTCATCGAGAATAATGTCGATGCGCGACTCAATCCGCGTGTCGGTCTGTTTGATTTCGTCCCGCAACAGATTCACGCGTTCCTGCCGTATGGCGACCCATGATTTCAGTTGCTCAGCCGTGGGTGACTGCGCATGAACCGACGCAATGAAAGTCAGTGCAAGAACGGGGAACAAACTCAAACGTAGCAGAGCGGTATTCATTCTTCCCGCATACTTACAGAATCCGTTACCGATTGGAAGCATGTCGTGAGCGGGTCGCTTTAGGGTGCAATTGAGAAAATGCGGTGCCTAGCTGCGCTTTTCGCAGTTAATCATCCACGGGGTACCGAATTGGTCGGTGAGCATTCCGAAGCGCGTGGCCCAGAAAGTTTCCTGGAGCGGCATGCGGATCGTGCCGTCTTTCGCGAGTGTGCTGAAGATGCGCTCGGCTTCTGCGGCGTCCTCGATATTAATGGTGACGTTGAATCCCTTTGGCGCTTCGTAGTCCTCGGGCAGTTCGTCGCCACCCATGAGGAGATTCTCTCCCCAGGCGATGCGGCCGTGCAGGATTTTCTTTCCCCAGTCGGAGGGGACTTCGCCTTCCGCAGGCGTGCCACCGTAGGTGTTCATGGCGATGATCTTTCCGCCAAGACACTCGGCATAAAATTTGAAGGCGGCCTCACACTGACCGTTGAAATTAAGATAAGGATTCAGGTGCATTACTTTTGATGTATGGATTATTTGCTACGCGAGCAATCTGAAAAATTCGGAAACGCGATCCCAGTCGTTTTGCTTCGTCGCCACGGCGATGTAGCCATCGGGACGCACGATCCAGAGGCCGCCCGCGGCGAAGGGTTTACGGAGCGCTGGTTCGATGAGGTGTGGATACTTCGCCAGCAATGCCGCTGATTCCGCATTTTCTTCTGAGAAGATCACAAATCGTGGAGTATTACCTGACCCCACAGGAGTTTCGCCCGTGCGGATCGGTGCGCGGCTTCCGGCGTGGGGGCCACCGTGAACCTCTGCCCCCCTGCTCGTGAGCGGACTATCGGGATAGGCAATCGAGAGTTCACTCATGGCATCCGCCATGGCATGACGAACGGGCGCAAAACCAAAGACCAGCGAAGCGACGTGATTTCGAATCGCCTGCTTTATGCCACCGCGCATCGTGGCGATCATGGTGAGATGTCCCGCGCCTTTGAGAACCATGTCCCCCACGGCACTACGCTCTGCGGTATAGCTGTCGAGTAAGGGCGATTCCGGGCAGCCGCGACATACCAGCGCGAGCTTCCACGCGAGATTGCACGCGTCCTGCATGCCGGTATTCATCCCCTGCCCGCCTGCTGGGCTGTGGACATGCGCGGAATCTCCCGCGAGAAAGACATGACCTTTGCGATAGTCTGCCACCTTGCGTTCGTTGATGCGGAATGCGGCCAGCCAGATCGGGTTGCTCGCGGTTATTCCGCCCGGTCCCCGGCGATCCATGATTTCCTGAATCTCCGCCAGCGTGGGGTCCGCCCGCTTCACGCCTTCTTTGGCAAGGCCCCCATCCGCAATCACGCGAAAGCGATCCCCGGCGATGGGAAAAATGACAAGGACGCCATCCGTGTGCCACATTATTTTGGCTTCGGTATTTGGCACATTGCTTAAATGCACATCGGCGAGAAACCAGTCGCTGGTCAGCGTGTTTCCGAGAAACTCCATACCCAGCGCGTGCCGTACGGTGCTGTGCGCGCCATCGCAACCCACGAGCCATGAGGACTCCACCGTCTCCTCGCGTCCGTCGGTATGGCGAAGTACAGACTGAACCCCGCCCTCCGTATCAGAAAATTTCACCAGCTCGACATTGCGCTCCACCGTCACGCCAAGGGAATTCAGATGCACGCCCATGAGCCGCTCGGTATCCGATTGCGGAATCATCAACGCGTAAGGATACGGAGAATCCACATCGCCAAGATTCACGTGCGCGATCTGCTTATCCCCCGCTGTGATGGTCGCCGCGCGCATGGAGTTTCCCGCATCGACAAAAGTCTGCGTGCAGCCCATGCGGTCAATCAGTTCGAGCGTGCGGCTCCAGAGGACGAGTGCCTTGGATTTATCCGTGGCCTGGGCGGCCTTCTCCAC
>JBDSIH010000366.1:0-5990 GCA_039918055.1 Chthoniobacterales bacterium | reverse complement strand
GCCAGCGGAAATTCCCCGACGCCCCATTCCGCGAGCATGATCGGTTTGTCGGGATCGAGGGCTGTCATTTCGGCGTAGGGTAGGTTCAGCAGGCCTGCGCCCTTGTCGTCTTTGGGTTCAAAGTCCGACCACGACTCGTAGGAATATTGTTCGCCATAAACACTGAGTCCCAGCCAATCGACATACTTGCTGCCGGGGTAATATTGTTTGGCGAGATTCCATGCATCCGTGGGATAGGAGTAATTATTCACGTGAAAAACCCACTGGATATTATCCGCGCCGCGCGCGCGTACCCGATCCACTACGTAACGGTATGCTTTCTTATATAGTTCCGGCCCGATGAATTTCCCCGGCTCGCCGAGCATGGGTTTTCCTCCGCCGTAAAAATACCCCGACCACGGAAACCAGGTGCCATTCATTTCAAGGCCCCAGGCCACCAGCATCGGACGCTTGTAGGCTTTGGCGGAATCCGCCCACGAATCGATATATTTATCCCATCGGCCTGACAGGATGGCATCGAGTGAAAACACGTCCGGGCCGCGATCCTGGCTGTAGGGAATATCCCATGGCGACCAGTAAATCAGCGGAATCGCATTGTGATCCGTCACGATACTGAGCTGGCGGGTGGGGAACGAACGCTGCCCCCAGAATGATGAAAACGCGACCATCGCGAGCTTCTTGCCGGTCATGTCTTCAAATTTCTCGATCGCGGGAAGTGTGACGTTATCCTCCGCATCGCCAAAATCCACATAGGCGCCAGTGTAAGCTCCATGCTCCGGAATGACGAGTTTGGGGATTTTGTTGGCGTCAGAAGTTGAGGGCTGCGGAGCAGGAACTTTTGAGCAGGATAATATACCCAGCGTGACAAGCAGAAGTCCCGCGGTTCTTCCTGTTGAAAAATTGAAACGCATTCTCATGGATTTTTAGGTACGACAGCTTTTGGAACATCCACTGCCACCGAGGCTGTACGGTCAAACTTACCCCAGCCTACGAGTTTGCCCTGTAGTGCTTTTCGTACACATTTCCAGACCACCCAGCTGAGCACGGGACTGTAAATAAAACGCATCGGAATGACGATGAAGGTTCGTTTCAGCGATTTGCCCTCCAGCGATGCGGCGCTCACCGCGAGCAGCATGTCGATTCCAAGGAAGAACAGGAAGTACCACAGGAGGATCATTCCATTACCGAGAAAAATCGAAATGATTACCATCAAATCCACAATGGGAGAAAGTGCAGCAAGCGCGATACGGAAAAACCACAGCATCGGCAGAGCGTAGAGACCCAGCGCGCCATAGCGGGGATTCAAAGTCAGGTCGCGATGTTTCCACAGACTTTGCAGAGTTCCAAAGGTCCACCGGAAGCGTTGTTTCACGAGATCACGGAAGGTTTCCGGAGCTTCCGTCCATGCCGCCGCGTCGGGAGCGTAGCTTATCTTCCATCCCTTTTTATGCATTGTCAGGGTGAGGTCGGTATCCTCGGCCAATGTGTCATTGGAAATAGGACCACAGGCTGTGAGCGCTGTTTTTTTATACGCGCTTAATGCACCAGGGACCACGGTGATGCAGTTCAGGACATCGAAGGCACGGCGGTCGAGATTGAATCCGCACAGGTACTCCATTGCCTGGAAACGGGAGATCAGGTGATTGTGATTTCCTACAAGAATATGACCGGAAACGGCGCCGATTTTCGGAGCAATCAGCGGAGCGACAAGGTTGCGAAGACTCTCCCGCCCGATCTGGGTATCCGCATCAAGCATCACAATAACTTCATGACGGCTCTCCGCAATCGCCCGGTTCAGCGCTTCTGCCTTGCCGAGGTTGACCTGCTCGATGACTCGCACGCGTAGATCCGTCGCGGCGATTTCATTCAGAATCTCGCCTGTTTTATCTTTGGAACCGTCATTTACCACGATGACTTCCATTGTGTTCGGGTAATCGCTTTCCAGAATTCGCGCCATGGTGGAGCGCATTACCAGCTCCTCATTATAGGCGGCAATCACTACCGTCACGGGCGGGGAGAACGGTTCTCTTACCGTGTGTGACTGGCGGTAGCGGTGGTAGAATGCCAGACCCAGCGTGAAAAGAATGCGTAGCAGCATCAGCGCAGCGGTCACGATGAGGAACGACCACAGAAAACTTTCCGTAAACTGCCAGATCCGAAGCCCGATATGCGCAATGCGCGGTCCCAGTTTCTGTTCGGGATTGAGAGGCGGCATCAGCACATTTTTTGGCTGATTGATGAGCTCGCCGAGGGTGACGATCGTATCGCCGCGACTGCGGAGGTAGTCAATAATCCTGGGCAGCGCTTCGACAGTCTGGGAACGGTCGCCGCCTGCGTCGTGCAGCAGGACAATATTGCCGGAACTGCGCTGATCCTTTACGCGTTGCAGGATGGCATCCGCACCGGGTCTTTCCCAGTCTTCCGGATCGATATTTTCCGCAACGGTGATGTAGCCCAGGTCCTTTGCCACGGCGAGGGAGCGAATTTCGTCGTAGTTATTCGGGCGGCTGTCCGCATTATACGGAGGACGAAACAGCGAGGTGGAGATGTTCGCAAAACTTTCGATTAAGCGCGTAGTGACATTGAGTTCCAGTTCGATCTGTTGATCGGAAACCAGTGCGAGATTCGCATGCGAGTAGGTGTGATTGCCAACCTCATGTCCGGCAGCGACAATTTTCTTCAGCATGCCGGGATATTTTTCCACCTGTCTGCCCACGAGGAAAAATGCCGCAGGCACATTCTTTTCCTTCAGGATTTCAAGAATCTTTGGTGTCCAGGTCGGGTCTGGACCGTCATCAAAAGTGATCGCTACTTTATTGTCACCGCCGTCACCCTGATGAAACAGGGTGATGTATTGCGGGAAGTCGGTGTAACTTTCCGTAAGCTTGCCATCTGGTTGCATCGTGATGACACGTGTGCCGGGGTTGTGTTCGAGATCGGCCGTCAGAAATTCGCCACTCCCCACGGAAGCAACCTCTCGTTTGGACGCCATGATTTCCAGGTCATTCTGCAGGGCGGGGGACCATTTTCCATTTACTTCCAAAACCTTGCTCACACCGGGATCTTCCGTGCCGAGGCGGTAGAGGGCGAAACCGCCGGCGTCATGCGCAAGCACTGAGGCTACCTGATTGGCAAATGTCACCGCATCAAGGAATGCGACGGTATGTTTTTTGCCTTCCTCTTCATAGCGATAGCGCGGTTCGTAAACCGGAGCGCTTGTCACGCACTTGGTCCCTCCTGCGCGGGAGGCGCGCGTCATCGCGTCCACAAAGCTGATCGCCGCCGCAGGCATCTGGCCTTCCTCCCAGTCGTAACCGAAATTCCCGATCGCGATGATCCATTGTTTCGGAGTGCCAAAACCAAGGATGACATTCAGCCAGCCATCAAACCATTCCTGGGAGGCGATTGGGCCGGGTTCGTCATGCTCGGAGTTCTGGTCGTAGAGGACAGCCACGAAACGATCGACATTCGCGGAGAGGGAATCCAGGTCGAAAAGTTTAAGTTCGTGACCGATCGGAACGCTCAGCCACAGTTGCATATTTTTCTCATGCAGCGCTGCGGCGAATTTTTCAATGAAGAGAGAGAGATTTTCCTGATAGTCGGGATCGACTTCGTTCCACTCCACGAGCACGCCGTCGGCATTGATTTTTATCAGCCGGTCAATGATGTCCGCGGTGAAGCGGTCCTGCCGTTCCGCTGGGCCATTGATGATTCCTTCCACCGCTTCAGGGATCCATGTATCGCCATCCAGATTTCGCAAAATGGGAAAAAACCCCATGCCATGCGATTTGGCAAACGAGCGGACTTTGGTGTCCGGGGATTCGACGATTTTTCCTTCACCGTCCACCATATCAAACCACTCTGCGCTGAGATGGGTGTAGAGCTGGAAATTACGTTTCAGGCTTTCATATGCTGCCGGATCCCATCCCACATAATACGCCAGCCGCACCTGGTCGGTGGGAATCGTTTTCTTGATGACGTGTTCCTTTGCCTTTGCCTTCAGCTCGGGAGCAAGCGTCTGCCAGTCATTGACCTGCTTTGCAGAGGCAACAGGTGTCGTTTCCGCTCCCAATGCCTTCAATTGATATTTCAATGTGCGCACCGAATCCGGAAGCATGAGCTGGGGCGCAATGAAGAGAGAACGACTGAAAACGATAATTGCCGTCAAAAAAAGCAAAAGCCCGATCAGGCTGTAAAGACGCACGCGTGGCCAGCGTTTGCCCCCTACGTCATGGAACACGAACCGTTTTTCAGGAATTTCCGGCGGTTTCGTGCTCATTGATACGTTCCTACACTTTTAATCACTTTTACCCCAACTGCCAAAGAAATTTGAAAGAGGACGTCAAAACGGCGTTTAATGCCATTTTTAGCCGCGACTTTGGGCAGGGAGGGCGGATTTCCGTTACAGCTTTTCGCCGAAAATCTCGCTGCGCTTTTGCTGATATTCCGTATCGGTGATCAAGCCGTCCTTTTTCAAACCTTCCAGCCGTCGGAGTTTTTCATCGAAAGGTAATTCTGATCCACGCGAGAAGTTGATGCCGGATTCATCGACCGCATCCTTTACCAGACCGCCACCCATGCGCGCCCATGGTTCCAAATCTTCCCGCGCTTGTTTAGGATTAAGAATGATGCCAGACCCCGCCGCGCCACGCGCTCCTACTCCCTGGATTAACATGCCGATAAAGATGCAGACGATACCCGCAAAACCTCTCAGGAATGCAAATCCTATCCGCTGTGGCATATCCGGACTGAAGTTTCCAAAGTTCAGCCCAAAACTTATAAAGACTGAAAAAAACAAAATAGCCCCTAAGACCATGAGTCCACTGCCAAGGTAGTAGAGCGTTTTTCTTCCAGAGGAGATTTCTTTCATGGGGTGGAGCGAGATAGGTAAAACTACTCAAATTTTTCCGTCAAATAAAGGCTGAATTGGCCAAAGCTCCTCCTACAAACCCAGGGATTCGTTGGCTTTGCGGTGGAGCTCTTTAAAGCGTTCGGCGTATTCGGCTTGCTGGATGTTCTCCCCGTAGGTGGGAATCATGGCTTTTAGGCGCGCGCTGCCCTCGGCGCTTTGCAAAAGCTGGGGAAAGCACAGCTTAATGACTTCCATCACGATATTTACGCACACGGAAGCGCCGGGAGAGGCTCCCAGCAACGCGGAGATGCTGCGGTCGGAATTCGTAATCACTTCGGTGCCGTAATGGACGATGCCGGCTTCCCCATCCGTCTTCTTGATGGTTTGCACGCGAATGCCCGCGTCGATCAGCTTCCAGTCTTCGGTTTTTGCGGACGGATAAAAAGTATGAAGGACTTCCATGCGATCACTCATACTCTGCAGTCCCTGTTGAACGAGGTAGCGGATAAGATCGAGATTCTTGATGGCGATTTTAATAAGCGTCGCCAGGTTGTGAGGTTTCACGGAAAGCGGAAGATCAAGGAAGCTTCCCTTTTTGTGCAGGAACTTCGTGGTCCATGCGCCGAAAGGTCCGAAGAGCAGGGTCTTCTTTCCATCGAGAATGCGCCTGTCCAGATGCGGCACGGCCATTGTGGGTGCGGCGCCGAGCGCCTGTCCGTAAACCTTGGCATTGTGCTTATTGACGATTTCCGGCTTATCGCAGACGAGCCATTGGCCGCCGATGGGGAAACCGCCAATGCCTTCGCCCTCGGACACGCCGGATTTTTGAAGAAGTGAAAGGCTTCCGCCTCCCGCTCCGATAAAAACAAACTTCGTATGGTTTTTGCGCACTTCGCCCGTTGCGAGATTTTTGACGGTGACTTCCCACGCTCCGTCCGTCTTTTTTAAATCTGTGACACGATGTCCGCCGGAAATGCAGCACCCCTTCTGCTGCGAAAGCCATGAAAGCAGTTTGCGCGAAATGGCGCCGAAATTGACATCCGTACCGCCGTCCATTTTTGTGGCAGCGATCGGGCCTTCAGGGCGCTCTTCCGTGAGGAGTGGGGCCCATTGCGAAATCGTTTCGCGATCCGTCGAG
>JBDSIH010000365.1:0-9331 GCA_039918055.1 Chthoniobacterales bacterium | reverse complement strand
ACATTTAAGTCCTGCTTCGAGTACGCTCCATTTCGAACTGTCGATCATGATCGGCACTTTGGAAATTTCCGGCTCGGAAACCACGAGATGCAGGAACTTCACCATGACGGCTTCACTGTCGAGCATGCCTTCATCGACATTGATATCGAGAATATTGGCACCACTCTCCACCTGCTGACGCGCAACCGCGAGCGCGGCTTCGTAATCTTCTGCGATGATCAGTTTTGAAAATTTCGGCGAACCGGTGACATTGGTGCGCTCACCGACAAGCATGAACGGGCTGCCGTCTCTAATAGTAAGCGGTTCCAGACCACTCAGGCGCGTGGCAGGTTCGATTTCAGGAATAACACGTGCCGGAAATTTTTTCACCGCTTCGGCAATAGCCGCGATATGCTCGGGCTTAGAGCCGCAGCATCCGCCGACAAGATTCAGCCAGCCCTCTTTTGCGAAATCCTCGAGTACCGCCGCCATTTGCGCGGGTGTTTCGTCATAGCCACCAAAGGCATTTGGAAGTCCGGCATTGGGATAACAGCTCGTATAGCAATTTGCGATGCGTGATAGCTCTTCCATATAGGGACGCATTTCTTTTGGCCCCAGCGCACAATTGATGCCGACACTCAGCGGCTTGGAATGCGACACCGAATTCCAGAAGGCTTCCAGCGTCTGCCCGGAAAGCGTGCGTCCCGATGCATCGGTGATCGTGACGGAAATCATCACGGGAAATCGAACGCCACGGTTCTCAAAAACATTTTCCACCGCAAATAACGCGGCCTTGGCATTGAGCGTATCGAAAATCGTTTCCAGCAGCAGTGCGTCCACGCCCCCATCCAGAAGCGCCTCGGTCTGTTCCATGTAGGCGGTAACGAGATCATCAAACGTCACGGCGCGGTAGCCGGGATTGTTTACATCGGGAGACATCGAGGCCGTGCGGCTCGTAGGTCCAAGCGCGCCCGCAACAAAACATTTGCGGTCAGGATTCGCAGCGACAAATTTATCGACCGCACGGCGTGCGACCTTTGCGGACTCCATGTTCAAATCCCGCGTGAGATCCTGCATGCCGTAATCCGCCTGCGAGATGCTGGTAGAATTGAATGTATTCGTTTCAATGATATCCGCCCCCGCTGCGAGATATTGCGTATGGATTTCCTCAATGATCTGGGGCTGTGTAATGCTGAGCAAATCGTTGTTGCCCTTGATATCGCGATCGTAATTGGCAAAGCGTTCGCCACGGTAATCAGCCTCTTCGAGCTTGTAGCCCTGGATCATGGTGCCCATGGCACCGTCGAGAATGAGGATGCGCTCACTGAGCAATTTCTGAAGTGTCGCGTAGGATTCGTTTTGCTTGGGTTTCGTCATGGCAGGCAGTAGAAATTGGGAAGAGGATGAAACGGATTCGATTTAATATTATTCCCCCGATTTGCAAACCGGAGGAAAAGATTTTCATTTGTGGAAATATTTTCGGTGCGTGGAATCCGGCAATGGCATTGCCGTTGAAATATCGCGCCCCATTTCATGAAGCGGAAATCGAGGTGACGGAAGGAACGCTTCTTGAATATAAAATTCTGCGCGGCAGCTGGGAGAGCGAAGCGGTCGATGCGTATGGAAGCGTGGTTTCCAATTTCACGCACGAAGCACGAAGCGATCAGACGCTTCAGCATGTCGTCGCCGACTGGAAAGATCGCTTTAAGGGAGAGCTTACCACCGCGCGTGTGCACTCGGAGATTCTGAACGGGGATCGCGAGTTGCGCATCTGGCTTCCTCCCGGTTATGCGCAGAAGACGCGATTTCCAGTTATTTATCTGCACGATGGAGAAAACATTTTTGATCCACTTACCAGTGCGATTTCCGGCGTAGATTGGGCGGCGGACGAATGGGTGATGAAGCTGCGGAGCGAAGGCATTCTTCCCGAGGCGATCGTGGTTGGCATTTGTCACCCGAAAGGAGGGGAGGATGAATCGCTTCGGGACAGGGATCTCTCGCCGCAGCGCGCGGGTGCAGATTACGCAAAATTCGTCACCACGGAGCTGGTTCCCTTCATGGATACGAATTACCGCACGCTCGCAAATGCCGGAGCCCGCACGCTTGGCGGTGCGAATCTCGGGGCGTTGAGCAGTTTGTTTACGGCGCTTCATTATCCAAAAGTGTTCAGCAGGATCGTGTGTCTTTCGACGTCCTTTGAAGACGTGACGCAATCGCTTCCCGCGCATTCACTGCAATTACAGGCGCTCGAAGCGGCAACGCTGCCCGCAGGTGTGCGGATCTATTTCGATTACGGCACGGTTGGGTTGGATGAATGTTACGAGCCCTACCACAGCGATCTTGGCAGCATTCTGCGCGGAGCGGGCTGGAAAGATGAGCGGGAATTTGTAATCCGCAAAATCCAGGATGGCTCGCACGACGAGATTTCATGGCGTTCCCGATTCGGGGAAGCACTGCGATTTCTGGCGAAAAAATAATCATGCGTGCATCTGCGCCGGAGCGGTCTGCGGCTGTGTGCCGATATGTCTTACAAGGCCGTAGAATAGTGCAGTGAAAAGAAGATCGCTTGTCAGGCTGTTGCGGAAAAAAGTCCACGTCGGGGCATAACCGGGAAGTCCAATCGTGAGCGCCTGCAGCCATCCCGAAAGCGTTTGTGCGTAAGCGATATTTCCCGCCCACGCCAGGGTATTGGTTACCAGATAAAATACGATCGCAGAAATGAAGGCGCCCCCGAGCAGCGACAGGAGGTGCGTATTCCGCCGACGCAACACGAGACCAATGCCCCATGCCACGGCATAGCACGCATAGATGGCGATCATACCGGAAGAAAACAGCGACACATGATAAAAGGTATTCAGCAGTATGTCGGACGTGAGCAACGCAACCAATGGAACCAAGAGCGCGGTGCCACGCGGAAGATAGACGGCACTGCAAAGGGCAATGGCGGCCAGCGGCGCAAAATTTGGCAATATATCCACATCAAGCCACACGCGGAAAACGCGGAAGAAGGCACCGAATACAATCAGAAAAATGGCGGCAGAGAGTGATTGATTGGTGAGTGCATTAGCAGTTTTTGGCGTATTCATAAAAGAGTATTATTGAAGATAGAGTTTACTTCCGACGGGTGCAAATCTTCCGACATTAGCTTTTGGCATGCGCGGATCCCGCGTGCTTTCATCCATGGAGAGCAGACCGACCGAGCCATTTGCATAGGCGACCATAGCCTTGCCATTATGACGAAAGTGAACAGTATATTCCTTGTCATTAATGAGATAAAACTCCTCAAGCATCGGGCGCTTCCACGACGCGGGTGACTGAAACGTATTCACCTGCGCGCTGGTGGCAAATACCACCACCTTACCGGGATTTGAAAGCGAGGTTATCCGGGTATCCTGCAGCAGGGAATTATAACCAAAGGCGAAATACCCGTTTTTATATTTCGGCTTGAAGGCTATGCCTGATTGCACAAAGGAAGTGTCATGGCGGAACCCGCCTGATAGCGCGATATAGGGACCCAGTGGGCCGCGACTCATATCCAGAACGCGGTGCCCTTCTGGCACGGATGTTCCGCTGCGATCCAGACCAAACCAGTACTGCATGCCGTCTGGAGAGGGGTCGGAGTATTTCCAATAAGCATTATTGTTATCCGCGAGATAGGTATGGCCTGCAATGGAGAGTTGCTCCAGCACATGCGCGGAAACCGCCGTGGAGCTGGAGACATAGGTATTCCATAATGCAGGAATCAAGACCGATCCCAGCACCGTACCTACGGTAATTACCGCAAGAAGCTCGACCAGTGTCAGAGCCCGCGTTGTCTTTTTGTAACCCATCGACGTAAGCTCGAAAGGAGAAGCAGTAAACATCCAAAACCTCCGAGAAGCATGGAGCCAGGTTCCGGTATGGGCGATATCGAAGGCGGTTGAGCTTGGGGGACGGCGTTATAGGTATAACCATCCCATGACCCCGGAGAAAGCGTGCGAAATGGAGCGCTTACGCCGGAGCCGTAAGTCCAGACATTATCCGCATACGGCCCTTGCGTCAAATAACCCCCTTCCCCTCCACTTACCCATTGCGCCCAATAAGGGTAATAGGGTTCCACGGCAACACCCGTTAATTTGACCGAATCATACTCGATGGCAGAGAGAAAATAGTTGGGGGGATCGGTAGGATCGCTAAAGAACAATTTCAGACGTGTGTCCGCCTCCTCAATCGCTCTAAGAAGCGTATACCCATCCTCCAACTTTGTGGGGTCATACGTGTAGTTATATTGGTAAATGAGTGTCGTAAGCGTCGCCGAGAACATGGAGGACTGAATGATTAGATAGGAGCTGTCCGGGCCGGTTCCCACAACAAACGGATCCGCCTGCACCGGCAGAATACCGCCTAAGCTTAGTAGAATAGCTGCAAAAAATCCAATCGCGAGTTTTGTAGATTTACGAATCAACATATTCACATATGTAAATATGTTAAATTTGTGTGTCAACTATTTATTTATAAAATCAAATATCCCTAAAAACGACCGGGAGTGGGCTTATGAGTAGGAACAGAATACGACTCTGGACTCTGAACGCCCAATATCTATGGTGGTGACAGAGTGAATTTCTGGCCGGAGGAAAGTTCCTGAAAAGTGATGTCCAGTGGGGGATAGTTTTGCCAATTTCGTAGGTCAAAATGCCACCATTCAAAGGCGAAGGAGTCAAAGCCATGTTTCTTCATGATTTCTTCCAGGAGGAGACTATTTTTCCTCTGCTCCGGGGTGCAGCCGGTATAATCGCGATGGGCGGAGTTGGAAAATTCATCGAATGGAGAGGGCATCGGCAATTCGTTCCCGAGTTTATCCACAAGGGTGACATCGACCGCGGCTCCGCGCGTGTGACGGCCCCGGCTGGCATCGGGATTGGAAACGTAGCGGTCATCGTGAATGAGATTCCACATTTTCCGCTGCACGCTGAGGGGCCGGTAAGCATCATAAATTTTCAAACCCAGACCGCAGTCTGCGAGATCCTTTTGCACAGCCTGAAGAGCGATTGCCGCATCGCGGTGAAGGTATGCGCGAGGGAACGGATAGAGCTGGGCGCCGGTGAAATTATATTTCGTGGCATAACGAATTTCCAATAGGGGTGGAATGGGAAGCAGGGACAGATCCACCAAGTGATGCTCGAACGGAATGGCAGAAATTTTTTCCGAATCCGAAGACTTGCCCGCTTCTTTTAGATAGAGCGTCGTTTGCTCCGGCTGCGCAATAGCCAGGAGAGGAATTAGCAAAAGGAAGAGCCTTTTCATGAGGTAGCGACGACGGCTGGTGTGTAGGAAAAAGCAATAGCTTTTCGATCAGCGCATCGCGAGGCAATTCATAAATCCTCGCTTGGAGTAAAACACGATTTGTCCTATCGTTAATCGATGCAGCTTTCAATGCGAACGGATTACGCTTTACGCGCCCTTTTTACACTGGCGGAGCATTTCGGAGGACAACCGATTCCTATTATTGAACTCGCGCGCAGAAACGATATTCCGAAAAAATTTCTTGAGCACATCATGCTCGATCTGAAGGAAAGAAACTGGGTGGACAGCGTTGCCGGTAAACGCGGAGGATATCGTCTTTCCAAGAGCCCGGAGCGTATCACCATGGGAGAGGTTGTTCGTCATTTCGATGGCTACTTAGCACCGATTGCATGTGTTTCAGTCACCGAATATCGACGTTGCAGCCAGGAGCCTGTTTGTCGTTTTCGGCGGGTTTTACTGGAAGCACGAAACCTGGTCGCCAAACTTATGGATAATATGACATTGGCAGATGTGATGAAAGGCCCGCCAGTTACCCAAGGTCCAATCAGTCAGGGCCTTGACGGTGAAGGAATTTAAAATATTTATCCTTAACGGATAAAATAGTATCTTCCTGATAGTAAGGAAGTTCCAGCGCTTCCATCAAAAGCTCCTCCCGGCGGAATGCAATATTTTGTTAAATAATTATTTGACAATAAATTACGCATCCTATTTAACGACTGTTCTAGTCGTCTATGAAAACAAAACCCAACGATATAAAGATAAGCTGGCCGCTATGGATTTCCTTGGCAGTCCTCCTCCTCATTCCAACCTTTGGTTTCGCCCAAACCACTACCAATCAGATCGTCAAAAAAGATTTATCGGTTGTAGAGCAATGGTGGAATGGAAAATATGCTACCGGCAACTGGTTTGGCGCGCGTGATGTGCTGGAAGATCACGGTGTAAGGCTGAGTGGTGAATGGAAGGCGAACTTGCTGTGGAACGTTGACGGTGGTCTTAAGCAGCGGTTTGGTTATGACGATGAGTGGAAGATCCGCCTTAATATTGATTTCGCAAAGCTGACCCGTGCGGATGTGCTTAAGGGGCTGACATTTTACACCGATTTACGTTATCGCGGCGGAGCGGGTGTCAATCAATGGGTAGGAAGCAATAATTTCCAGCCCAGCACTTTTCAGGGAGGAAGACTATGGCGTTTCCTGAATGCCTATCTGACTTACACGACGCCTGAGCTTTTCGGGATCAAAGACTTTTTGACATTATCGGGTGGTTGGCAGGATCCCACGGATCTCTTTTTGAACCAGCCACAGAGCAAACTTTTTCTTAACAATAGCATAACATCCAGCAAGGGGATAAACGCAGACGGTATTCCCTGGGGCAGTACTTATTCTGCATGGGGTGGCTATACGAAGATTAAACCGGTGGATTGGTATTATGCGCAAGCGGGATTATATTTGGCCATTCCATTTGCCACAGATACGAACGATCACGGTCTTGATTTTGCGGGATACGGACCGAATCCTAATTTGAATGGTCTCTATTTTTTGGCAGAAACCGGATTCACGCCAAACATAGGACCTTCGAAACTCCCCGGAAAATATTCGGCGGGTTACATTTACTGGGGCGTGGAAAACAAGTCCTTCTACGGTGTGCCATATGACCAAAAAGAGCTGGTTTACTTTCAGGTGGATCAACAGCTTTACCGGCCTTCGACACCTAGGCCTGCGGTTTCAGGCAAAATATCTTCGGATGGAAAGAGTTCAAAGGAGGTCGTGACCGCTGCGAATGCAAAGTTAACAGATAAAGGGCTCTACTTTTTCAGCGTATTCAATGTAGCGCCGTCTTATAACTGCGCGTTTCCGTTCTATTTTCATACGGGTTTGGTTTACAAAGGTCTTATCCCGACGCGTGATCACGATCAGATCGGTGTCGCCTTCGCGTATGGCGATTACAGTTACAACCTGCAACAGAGCCAGATCTCTGCGGGGAAAGCCGTTCAAACCTACGAAGCTGTTCTGGAGTTTGATTATCGCGTTCAGATCAATCAATGGGCTTACTGCCAGCCATCCTTGCAGTACATCATTCGTCCGAATGGAACGGGAGTGACGCAAAATGCGACCGTTATTGGTTTCCAGCTGGGCGTTAATTTCTAATCCGAATTATAAGGTTACTTTGCCGCCCGGCTTCATGGTTAAGGCACTTTGCAAGCAGGCGGAGCAAAATAATATCGGTGCCGGGAGAGATTCCGGCGCCGATATTTTTTCGTGTAGCATGGTTCAGTAAAACTTATCAATCTCGCGGATCATGCGCCGCACGTGCGCATATTTACGGCGGGGATAAAGGATTTTCCGGCTCGCGTGAGGGTCGCCCCAGTGCAGGATTTCAACGGTCACACGGCGCACACTCCAGTCATTCATCGCCTTGCGCGAGGGCTTATAAAGGTCGATGGTATTTGTGCCGGCCAGCGCCCAGCCGTAATCGTCTACGATGTAAACTTCACTGGTGGCCTGAATGCGAAAGATCGTTCCCGCTGGCCAGCGAGCCCAATCGGCGGCGGCGCTATGCATTTCCGCGCACTGAAGCTGACCGCCGAGAGCATTATTTTTTCCGTAGCGTTTATGGTCGCTTTCGGAGTCCGTATAAGCCGTCGTTCGCAGCTTCTGGAACGGTGCGCGTGGAATCGGCTTCTCATAAGCCGGAAGGCGATGGGCACAGCCCGAAAGAATAAGCAAAGTGGCAGGAAGCCAATGGGCGAGAAATTTCATCCTTCCTGCACGCAATAGCTCTTATCAGCGCGTATCGCGAGAAATTTCCAAACTCAAGTTTCTTTTTCCTTTAAAAGAGTATTAGCATTCGCCGATGGCGGATAATTTTTCAGAAACAACGAGTCAATCATGGGGCAGTCGCATCTTGGGTTCTCTTGCAGGGGTTATTATAGGCATCCTGTTGATCCTGGCTGCGGTGATACTGCTGTGGTGGAATGAGGGAAATGCCGTCAAGACTGCGAAAGGCCTCAGGGAAGGCGCGGCGGCGGTCGTGTCAATACAGCCAGATACGGTCAGTCCTGCAAACAACCACAAGCTTGTCCACCTCACCGGCATGGCTACCACGGCGGAGGTCCTTCGCGATCCCTTATTCCACATATCCGCAAATGCCATCCGTCTGGATCGCAACGTGCAGATGTATCAATGGAAGGAAGAGAAAGAATCCACGACGCACAACAAGCTCGGCGGCGGCACAGAGACAAAGACCACTTACAAATATGAAAAAACGTGGTCAGGAGAACGGATTGATTCCTCCAAGTTCAAACATCCGGAAGACCACGAAAATCCGGATCACATGCTCGCACCCTCCAAAGCTGTGGATGCAAAAAATGTGACCCTGGGCGCCTTTGCGCTGTCCGCTAAGATCATCTCCCAGATGACCGGAGATGAACCCCTTGAGTTAAGCGATGCGGATCTGGAAAAACTTCCATCAAAGCTCAGGTCGGCAGCACAGCTCAGCGGAAACATGCTTTATTTTGGAAAAGAACCTGAATCGCCCGCAGTGGGAGACCAGAAAGTGGACTTCCAGATTTTGAAACCGGCCGTCTTCAGTATTATTGGCATGCAAACCGATAATACGTTTGAACCTTTTGGCACCCATACCGGCACGGAAATCCTGCTTGTCGAATCCGGCACGGTAAGCGCGCAGGGAATGTTTCAGCATGCGGAATCTGCGAATGTGGTTCTTACCTGGATTCTCCGGCTGGTGGGATTCATCCTCATGGCTATCGGCTTTGGCCTCATGCTTGGGCCGATTGGCACGCTTGCCAGTGTAATTCCCCTTTTGGGAGACATTGTCGGTGCTGGGACCGGCTTGGCCTCGTTCCTTTTGGCGGGCATTGGTTCGGTTCTTATTATAGCGCTGGCATGGATTGCCTATCGCCCTCTTTTCGGAGTGATTCTGCTTCTTCTGGGCATTGGCGGGGTGATCTTTGCCAGACGGCTTGGTTCCCGTAAAATTGCTGCTGCACAAAAATAAAGTCGATGACACGGAGGCGATTTCATCGTTTCATAGAGAGATACTGGCATGT
>JBDSIH010000364.1:0-19551 GCA_039918055.1 Chthoniobacterales bacterium | reverse complement strand
AGTCCGCGGACGAGGCAGTAAAGAAACCAAGGGTATCCAGACTGTCGGTAGTTTTCAGCGTGCCAGTCCGCGGGATTGTGCCGAAGGAAGGTTTGTAACCATAAATTCCGCAAAAGCTGGCCGGGCGCACAACGGAAGCGGCGGTCTGGGAGCCAAGCGAAACCGGCACAACGCCAAGCGCGATCGCGGCTGCTGATCCGCTGGAAGATGTTCCCGGAGTACGTGTAGGATCGTGCGGATTAATAGTTTCGTTCAAGGCATGGACGGCAAATTCCGCCGTAACCGTTTTACCGGGAATCATCGCGCCTGCCTGCTTGGCCTGAAATACGATGCGGGCATCATTTCCCGGTGTGAAATCCTTCCATAGCGGGCTTCCCATTTCCGTGGGGAAATCAATCGTGTTGAAAATATCTTTTACGGCGATGGGAATTCCATCGAGCGGTCGCAAAGTCTTCTGTGAATCAAAGCGCGCCTGTAGTTCCCCTGCAGTTTTTCGCAGGAGTTCGGCATCAAACCGTACCCAGGGATGATATGTCTCCTGAGTGCGGTCGTAGTGTGCGATGCAGCTTTCCGCAATATCGGAAAAGCGCAACTCCCCGCTTTGGATCGCTTCATGCAGAGAGGCGATATCCGTCTTACGAAAATCCAGAAGCGTCGCGCTTTCTTTCATTGATGATGGCATGAGATTAAATAATTACTTATCGGACTTACATTCATTCGGTCCGCACCCGCAGGACTTTTCCGATTTGGGTGGCTGGCCTGCGGCGACGACCTGCTGAGGATAAGGAATCAACGGTTCAGGATGCGGAGCGGATTTTGCATGAACGGGGAGGTCCATGTCTTTCGTCAATGGAAGACGCTTTTCTTCCATAATGCGGTAAAACTCCTCTTCGGTATAACCGGTCGCCTTGAGATAGTAATCCAGCGCCTCGGGACGTTCGCCATCCCGTTCCTTCGCAAGCTCGAATCCTTCTTCCCGCGTCAACAGGCCATTACGCACATCGACTGAGGCCTGAAAGGTTGCACGTCCGAATCCGCGTTTCAGATAACAGGTAAAATCATGCATTCCGGCCATGATGCATTCGGCACTCTTGTAACACTTCACGGCATTTTCCATGCGTTCGCATTCTTTCCATGCGTAATTGTCGCGGACAAATTCCATCTGCCTCTCATCGTCCCAGAAAATATAATCTCCAAGATGGATGCCAT
Source organism: Chthoniobacterales bacterium (assembly GCA_039918055.1). GTDB lineage: Bacteria > Verrucomicrobiota > Verrucomicrobiia > Chthoniobacterales > JBDTJR01 > JBDTJR01. Next base: position 18,342 of record JBDSIH010000364.1, on the reverse strand, counting down.
AGACTCCGACGCGTTCGCAATCCTCGACAGAGGGTAATTCGAAGGGGAGGAGATCGCGTTTGGAAAGATAATCGCAGACCATTTCATCGGGCCGCAATTTCGCAGAAACCTTGGTGAAATATTCGCGATCAAATTTGCGCACCGGTTCTTTATAAGTCGCACGACCTGAATGCTCGGAGATGGATTCTCCCCAGATCAGGAGAGGAATATTAAAGCGCACCGCCGCCTGCAGCGGAAATGCTCCGATACCGGAGTGGCAGTGCCAGCACGAATCCCCAATACCTTCCAGCGAGCGCCGAGCGACACGATTAACCAGGCCGCGGTTCGGCGTGAACATGACATGATCTACATTAAATTGCTCAAGCGCATTCAGCAAATTATACATTCCCGTCTGGCTGAACCAATTGTGACTGAAGGTGACGGCCAGGGGCTTCATGCCATAGACCTGCGTCAACACATAGAGCTGATACATGCTATCCTTGCCACCGCTGATCGGGATGAGGCAGTCATAATTATTCCCAGCCTTGGCCTTTGCATTTTCCAGGATAGTGCGCAGATTTTTTTCACGCTCGATCCAGTCGATATGCATTTTTTGTTCGGATGAACGGCAGGCTTTGCAGATGCCCATTTCATCGAAATCAATGCCTTCTACGGTTTCCGGCATACAGCAGCGGCAGCAATAGCGCAGCTTTGGAAACACCACATTGCCGACAGGTTCGTCGGAATTGATCGCGCGTTGTTTGCTCATAGTTTTTCCTTTGTCTTACGTCGTCCAAATTCATCGGCAAGCAAGCCGTATTCTATCACATCCAGGAAGGTGCCGTCTTTGAAGGCGGCCTGCCTGCGCAGTCCTTCTTCCTTAAAGCCGAGCTTTGCCGCGACATTTGCCATGCCGGCGTTACCTGAATAGGTGCCACAATGGATGCGATGAAGTCCGAGGCGCTGAAATCCGTATTCCACGATGGCCGTCGCTGCTTCAGCGCCGTAGCCCTTACCCCAGCAATCTTTAGCGCCAATGAGAATGGCCAGTTCCGCATTGCGCGCAATCCACTGGATGCTTTGCAGGGAAATATTTCCTATGTGGCGGTTACCATCCTTCAACTCAATCGCGAGAGTCACCTGCGTCTTTGATTGCGAAGCCTGCGTCACAAAGCTCCTCAGATTTTCCTGACTCATCGGAAATGTGGCATGGGAATTCTGCGCGCAGATTTCAGGATCATTCAGCCACAGGGCATAGTCGCCATCCACGTCAGCTTCTGTTAACGGCCGTAGGCGCAGGCGTTCGCTTTCAAGAAAGGGTTGATATTCCGTAGAGGTGCTCATGAGTTCAGACTTTCCAGGTTTGCAAAGACTTTTTCATAGGCTTTACAGATGTCGTTAAGATCGTCGTCCGTGAGGTTCGCATGGCAATAGTCACCATAGATCACTTCGTCGAAATGCATGCGCTCCGTTATGGGACAAAGGCCCGCGTGGTAATCCGCTTTCCCTTTGTAATGTTCTCCACGGAAAGGAAAACCTTCTTTGCCAAATGCGATCTGGCGCTGATAAATCGGCTGGAGATAAATCGGCTCTACGTAACCCGGAGCAACAGGAATCCCCTCTGCACGTAATGCGGCGACGATCTTTTCACGTGATGGCATTCCATTTCCCTGTATATAGCGCATCGTATAGACATAGTAGCCATGCTTGACTTTATCGGGAACTTTCGGGATTTGAAGGCCGTCTAATTTGCCGAGGCGCTGATCGAGATAAGCGGCGGTTTTTAACCGCGCATCAAGAAGACGGGGAAGTTTTCGCAGCTGTTCCCGGCCAATCGCGGCCTCCAATTCCGTCATGCGGTAATTATAGCCCACCATATTGGTGATATCTTCCTCACCCTTTGCCTTCACCACGACTTCTGCGTGATTACGAATTAGGCGCACGCGATCCGCCAGCTTGTCGTCATTCGTGACAACAACACCGCCTTCGCCGGTATGAATAGTCTTATGATAATTAAGGCTGAAGACACCGGCATGTCCCAGTGTGCCGGCGTAGCGATTTCCAAGCATTGCACCTGGCGCCTGTGCGGCGTCTTCTAAAACGAAAAGGTTGTGCTTCTTCGCCAGGGCCATGATGCCATCCATATCCGCAGGGCATCCGAAGATATCAACAGCGACAATTGCTTTGGTGCGCGGGGTGATTTTTGGCAGGATAGTTTTCGGAGAAATGCAAAATGTATCCGGATCAATGTCCGCAAATACCGGCACTGCATGGTTTACGATAGCGCATGTCGCAGAAGCACACATCGAGTAGGGAGAAACGATCACCTCATCACCGGGACCAATTCCCGCTGCGCCGAGCGTCGCATAGAGACCGGAGGTATTTGAATTGACGGTAATGGCATGCTTAACTCCGAAGAACGCCGCCCACTCCTTTTCGAAAGCCTGCACCTGTGCGCCGCCATTGAATTGCGGTGTCCACGAGCCAAGATAATCCGAGAGCACGCCGCTCTCCATTACCCCGATGACGGCTTTCTTTTCCTCTTCGCCGATGGTCACATATTTCGGAAGCGCAGTGGTGCGCACCGGTTCACCGCCATGAATTGCCAGGGAATTTTTCATGGGTTTAAAAGGGAAGGCGAGGGAATCAACGATCGAAGTAAGTCAATGATTCGCGCGACCGCATTTGCGGGCAGAGAAAATTGACTTTGCTTCTGCAGTAGCTCAGCTCGTAGATTTTGGTCAAATAATGCGCGCTCGAGCTGCGGCTGAATCTGTGCCTCTTCGTAGATTGGCAGACTTAAACCCCAGCGGTTTGTTGGTAATACATCCGTCTCAGGCGTAATACCCGGAAGAAGACTAACGGTGACTGCGCCGCGCATACAGGTTTCGACCAGTAACATGGAGTCCATTCCGACAATCAGCGCAAAACCTGAGAGCGCAGCTTTTGAATCAACGGTGATTTTAATTTTGGAAGACGAAATCCAGGAGAAGTCCTCATTGGTCTCGCGCGGATGCGTTCGGATCACTAATTCAATTTCTTTACCGGTATGCGTAGAAATTTCTTCCAGACTTTCAACGAGTAGTGGCAATACGGTTTTTTTCGAAAATCCGCGATACAGCTTTTCGAAATCCGGAGAGTTCCAGTCCGGGAAAACCGGCTGTGATACAAAAAGAACACGAAGGGCACCGTGTAGTTCTGGCGAAACACTTCCGCGGGAAGCCAGTGTTTCCTCCAATATCGGATGGCCGCAAATATGCAGAATGGAATCGGAGAAACCACAGGCGATCATTTCCTTGCACATTTCCTCATCAATGACAGAAATCACATTGGGCAGAATCGTTTCTCCATTTAAATGGTAGCGGATGGAATAGTTCGCCCAAAAGTCCATAATGGACAGGGAGGGGATATTTCGTTCCTTCGCCTGTTGCAGGAAAAGCTTTTCCAGATCCACGCCATTCGCCGATGTTGCGAGGCACAGGACATCGGGCTGGATCTCCGCGAGATTCATGGCAATTTCCTGCGTAGTCGTGGCATCAGACAGTGCGACATGTGGAATCTGCTGCTGCGAAAAAAGCGCGACCGACTGGCGATAAGCAAAGATGCTGACTTCCCAAAAAGGATCAGACAAAAGTTTTTTCACAACGGGGGCCATTGCTGATCCGCCCCCTGCATCTCCGGCCACGACTAAGATTTTTTTTGGCATCGCGAATTAAACAGATGGAGGCTTTCCTCCGCGGATATATTGCCAGTCGAGTGCGGTGCCGCGTTCAATATCCTGCGCTGCGAAAGATTTCAAAAGCTGTGGAAGGTAACGGGTATGAAGACCATGGCCGGGACGGATAGAGCGCACATTTCTTTCAGTGAGCGGGTCTCCCGCACGAATATTTTCCACTGCATATAGGGAGCGCCGGAACGCCCGGCTTTTAGATTCACTTTCTCCGCAATCATGGGAAACCGTGCCAAGCGCGGAATAGGTCTTACGAACGGCACTTACCATTTCGGTAAACTCATGTGGCTCGAGAGAAAATGCGCCGTCGGGTCCACCCTCTGCGCGTGACAATGTAAGATGTTTTTCGATGACACAGGCTCCAAGCGCAACCGCGGCGGCGGGGATCGCCGTTGTCAGCGTGTGATCGGAGAGCCCGACGGGAACCTGAAAAATATCGCGTAGTGCGGGAATCGTCCGCAGATTCATCTCGTCTTCCTTTGCGGGGTATCCGCTGGTGCATTTGAGCAAGGCGACCTGATTGTTATTTGCGCGGGCAACGGCATTCAGCGCTTCCTGAATTTCCTCGCGGCTGGTCATGCCGGTGGAAATGATAAGCGGCTTGCCTGTTTTTGCGACCCGCTCGATCAGTCCAATATCCACGATTTCGAAGGAGGCGATTTTGTAAGCTGCGACACCGAGATTTTCCAGATAGTCCACGGCCGTCGCATCAAATGGGGTGGAGAAAAATTCCATGCCAAGCGATTCGGCAAGTTCCTTAATAGGCTGATGCCATTCCCACGGAGTGTAGGCTTCGGAATAAAGGTCGTGTAACGTGCGCCCTTCCCACAAGGTGCCGGCTCCGACGCGGAAATCTTCCTTATCTGATTTTAGCGTCAGCGTATCCGCCGTATAGGTCTGCATTTTGATTGCATCGGCACCGGCAGTCGCTGCCGCATGAACTATATTTAACGCTTTATCAAGGTTTTGTCCGTGATTTGCGGAAATCTCCGCAATGATAAACGGCGGATGCCCTTCACCGATCTGGTGATTACCGAAAGAAAATTGGGAAACGAATTTCATCTTATACTGCGACAGGGGTTCCGATTTCGGGAGAGCGATATTCTCCCTTTCCGATCAAAATAAAACGGTCCGGTGAATCACAAACCGAAGGGGACTTGCGCGTCTGGAAGACACAGCCGTCCTTATTTTCCGGCAGGCGATCCGGATTCTGTGCCGCGAGGCGATGGGCTTCACCCCATGCTTCCTGCCGTGCCCAGCGCCACTGGTCATTGCGCTTCCATATTTCGGGAGAGCGATTCTGGTCCATGTTGAAGTTGAATCCGAAGCGCGTCATGCCAATCCATTCGAGAAAAAGTTCCATATTCAGCGGTTCTTTTTCTTCGTAATGACTCGCAACGGCAAGGGCCTGTTCGCGGGTGAGGCGGCCGAAGCGTAATTCCCTTACGGCATGATCGGTGGCCCGACCGTAGCCCCATTTGCACCACTTCGTATAATCGTGGACATCGGAATGCATCCAGCAATCCACATCATTATAGGTATCGAAGGTCCGGGTCTGCGGCGCGGCTTCGTAGTCATAAAGATCCAGCATACGCTCGTGCTGCGCCTTGGTGTCCCAGCGGATATAATTTCCAAGATAGATTCCGCGTACGCCTGCGGCAGCAATCTCTTCATCATGCGGATAGCGATAGGGTTCGACATCTGATGACTTCACAAAATCAAAATCAGAAACCAAAGAGTCCGCTTCCTGGCGAAAGAGATCATGATCGCGGCGATGGCGTCGACTCATTTCCACTTCGTCCAGGTGCGAAAACATTCCCACCTGGTCCAGCCCCTGATGGTGTCCCCAGATGATCAGCGGAATTTTCATTTTAACGGCAATCTGCACGGGAAAAACACTCTGCCCGGCAAGACAGTGCCAATACATGTTTCCAAAGCGGCGCAATGTAGCCCGCGTGATGCGTTTGACGCGATCAGGATCAACGGTTTGGGTGAAAATATCACAATCCAAAAGCGTGCGAAGACGTGCAAGATTTCGCACGCCGATGTCCGTATTGTAATGCTTATTGTAAGTGACAATGAGGGGATTCAGTCCGAGCTCTTTTTTAACCGTGTGCAGGATGAAAAAACTGTCCCGTGCTCCGGAAACAGGAACGATGCAATCGTAATTCTGTCCGGATGTATTGCGGAAGCCTTCAACAAGCTTTTCAAGCGATGAGCGACGGGCCTTCCAATCAAGAAGATTTTTTTCATCGTGCACAGTACAACCGCTGCAGATGCCTTCTTCGTTAAACGTAAGGCCCAGAGGATGGAGGGAAGTGTAAAGACAGCGACGGCAGACTTTCATATCAGCTCTGGCTCGATCCGGTGAAAAAGAAGTTCATCCAGTTTGGCATCATCCAGCTTTTCCGGACATCCGCGTGGATCGAAGCGATGCGAATTATAGGTTGCCTTCACGGCGGCCCGTATTTCAGCACCTGCGGTTTTAATGCCCTCCTTGAAAAGCAGGATGCTTTGCTCGAAGTGTGCGAGCACATTGCCTATGGCAATGCCTGAGGGATTCGCGGTCCGCAGACAGTCCACCGCATGTTGCACAGTTCCAATTCCGCCACAGGCGATTACCGGTGCGCCGACATCCTGCACCACCTGAGAGATCGCTTCACTATCCATGCCGATGCGCATTCCATCATGCTGGGGAAAATTTAATAAAATTTCGCCCGCACCTGCGCCGATTTTTTGGTGGATCCAATCCAACAGCTCCACCGAAGAGGCGCTATGCAGCCAATGATCGTAACGAAACAATTTATTTCCCGTACGCCAGACATCCACAGAAGCAACGAGGCACTGGGAACCAAATTGATGCGCCACCGCAGTCGCGATGTCCGGCTGCTCGACCAGCACATGATTGAGGGCAACTTTGTCCGCCCCCCAGGAAAGATAGTTATGGGCATCCCAGAGAGTTCGAATCCCACCGGCGACCGTAAGCGGCACCGCTATGGCATCGGCCACGGACGAAATGATATGCCGGGCATTCTCACCGGAATCATTCGTCAAAATCAAAACGATCTCATCAACTCCCCAGCGATCGTATTCCCGTGCGGATTCCGCAGGGCTTCCCACAGGCAGGTAGTGCTTAAAGCCCAAGCTCTGGACATGATGCCCATTCCGAATAACCAGGGTGGCGATAATACGCGGAGAATACATTTAACAGGTTTTCGTAAACTGCGTGAAGGCCTTCAAAATACGCAGGCCGGCATTTTGGCTTTTCTCGGGATGAAACTGCACGCCCATTACATTTTCTTTCGCCACAGCAACAACAAGTTCGTCATCCCAGGCAACGGTAGCCGCGCGATACTTTTCCGGCGCATCAAAGACATAGCTATGATCGAAATAATACGAATCGTCTTCCGCTTTCCGGGAAAATAAATTCTTTCCGGCAGCGCGCAAGGCAACGCCGCTCCATCCGACATGCGGAATTTTTCTTCCCGCACCGGGAACCAGGGCCTTCACTTCGCCGGGAATAAATCCTAATCCGCGAAGTCTGCCGTGCTCTTCACCCCACTCTGCCAATACCTGCATTCCCAGACAAATGCCAAGCAGCGGTTTGCGCTGGTCGATCGCGAGCCGACGAAGGATGGCATCGAGCCCGGTGGTAGTGATCTCATGCATCGCTGCATGAAATGCGCCAACCCCGGGAAGAATAAGGGCATCCGCTTTTGCGAGAGTTTCCTCATTGCGGGATAAAAAGACGCGGCAGTCAAGGCGCTCCAGGGCATTTTGAACGGAGCGCACATTTCCAAGGCCGTAATCTACGATGCCAATATTCAGCCGCATGGCGCTCCCACTTCAAATTTGCGAACCCACTTACCTGACGGGGCTTTTTCAAAGAGGTCGCGATTTACATACTTGTCGACCGTTCCCCAGAATTGCTCAAGCGTGATATCGATGAATTCACAGAACGGTCGGATGTATTCCTCCGAGCACTGACCGTCGTATTTCTCCACGAGAGAAATGCCCTGTGCCCGCGTCATATTTCCTTTGCGGATTTCCTCATTCACATAATCCGTCGTAATGCCGAAACCGAATTTGTAATACTTGATCATCTGGTTCATGACCGTCCAATCTTCATCAATCGAAGTGACGCCATAGGGATCACCGGTGACTTCCGGCGCATCGGATCGAATCTCCAGGCCATTCACCGTGGCATAGGAAGCGTTTTCCAGCAGCGACCAGTTCGGCCAGAAGTAGCCGAGATAAACAATTTGAATCCCCGCTCGTTCCATATTCGGCACCGAGGGATAAATATACTGAAGAATGTTCTTACGCTCCACACCATCTCCGAGCATCCACTCCGGGTCTCCGCCGGCGAGCGTGTTCATATTGCGGACGGCATTGCCGTCCCATCCGGTTTTTCCCATCGTATTAAGATCGCCCAGTTGCAGGGCCGGGTTTTCTCCCCACAGCACGAGTCGGATCTGGTACGCCGTTGCGATACGGGGAACGCTCGCATACAGCGGGTATTCGGTGGATTTACACCAATTTGCAAACTGAAAAAACGCCTTTCGCATGAGCAGTCGCCACGTTTCCGGCGCGGGCTGGATCAGAATGCAATCAAAGCCCAGCTCAATGAGATTGGAGAGATTGTCCGCTCCGCGCTGCGTCGTTTGTATTGGGGGATAGCCCAGACAAACCAGAAGCGGTTTCAGACCCAGCGTATTTCTGGTGTAAAGTGCCTGACGGGTGCTGTCCTTGCCTCCGCTTACTCCAATGATGCAGTCGTATTCATTCTGGTCGGGCGAACGGAGTTTTTTTGCGAGATCTTTTAATTCATTCGCACGCTCTTCCCAGTCCACATTTTTCAATGTGGCGAAATAATTGCAGGCAGGACAAACCCCCTGGGCATCAAAACGAATGCCCGGGCGGGTATCAGACTGCACACATCGGGGACAATAGCGCATGCGCGGTAAAAAGGCTTAAGCCTGCTTTTCAAAAACCCACCAATTCAGATCGTCGTAATGCGGAAATTCCCGCATCCAGATAAATCCATATTTCCGTGTGGTGAGAGAGGAAACGGTATCGAGATATTTTCCACCGAAGTCACACTTCCACAGCAATCCCTGCTGCCCATGATAAGTCACTTCTTCTGGCTGGTGAGAAAAACATTCCATGCACATCACGAATCGTTTTGAAACGCGCGTGATTTCCCGCATTGCTTCTTCCAGGCGATTCGGAGGAATGTGAATAAGCACTCCTGCGGTAAAAACGAGATCGAAGTGCCCGTCGGGAAAAGGCATGGAATAGCAATCACTGCACTCGATCCGATCAAGCGAGAGATCCGCATTTTCCCGCGCGGTCTGGCAGGTTTGCTTATTCGGTTCGATGGCTGATAGCTGAAGCTTCGCTGAGTTCGGCTGCATTTTACGCAAGCCTGCGAGATTAATGCCTACATTGCACCCCACCTCAAGAACGCTGCGGACTTCGCCGGTAAGAGAGGCTTCTTCAAAAACCCGGCTGAAAACCTGTTGTGCTTGGAGGACCGTAGCCGCATCCAGTTTATTTCGATCGCGATAATCCGCGCCGAATTCATTGCTCCACTGCTTTAATGGTGTTGAGTCCTGCATAATATAAGGAAGGGTTGTCAGACTATTGCGTCTGTATAGATATAGGTGAGATTCAGAGGATCCGACGTAGTTTTAGAAATCGTATAACCGGCTTTTTCAAACGCGCGGCTTGAAGCAGAATTGTCCGGTTTGATTTTCGCCACAATGGTGCAGTTGGCATGCTGACTGGAGTACATCTGGCTTGCCGCTGAAATGAGAGGTGCGGCCAATCTCTTTCCGCGCCAGTCCGCTCCCATTTGGATATTAGCGAGTGCTTCATTCCCGGAGACGCTTTCAAAACGCACGGAGCCCACAGGTTCGGATTCGCGCTCGCAGATATAAATCGTGCGACCCGGATCGCCTGATGCCATCCAGGTGCAGTGCGTCTGCCAGGTAATGGATTCCGTCTGAAAAGACTGCTTTCGCACTGTGGGGTCATTTGCCCATTCAAAGAGGAGCTCTGCATCCTGTTCATCCGCTAAGCGCAGATCATAACGGTTTCCATCCACGTCCGAAAATGATGCGACGCTTTGCAAAAAGCTACATACCCGATCTGCGCCTTTTGCATCCACATCAGGAATGGAAATTTCAAACATGGAGGATTTCATCTTTTTTATCCAATCCGTAACCGCCGCCGCCGCGGTTTCACTTTCCCAGGGAATTCCACCAAAGGAACGCGCAATGGCATTTTGATTAGGCACGATGGCGAAGGGCAGAAAAGGTACCCGGAATGCACATAACTCCCAGCAGGTGCTACCCGCTGCGGTAAGCGCAGCATTTGCCCAGCGAAAATGCGGCGTCATATCGGAAACGTTACAGATAACTTCACAGGGAAATCCCAACGCAGAGGCAGAAGTTTCCAATTCCGCAAGATGACTGTTCGCTCCGCCGCAGATTACCCGCGCACTATGAATGCCACTCTGTAGTTTTTTAAGAATGGAAAGCAATTGGCAGGTGATGTTTTCCGCATCGCTTCCGCCCATCAGAATTAAAAGACGAAGACCATCCGCTTGATCGCGCGCTGGGAAGTGATCGCGTAGTGCCGGCTGAAATTCCCTGCGTAGTAACGCGTACCGTGAACCCCGCAGCAAAGTGCATCCATCCAGCCTGTCGCCATAATCAATAGTGGAGGCATGAGTATTCTGATTCAGAATGGCATCGCATCCCCATGGACCGGTTTCCCCATTGTCATCCAGCACGAGGACTTTGCGTCCCGAAGCATGCAGTACGCTTTGAAAGGCGCGATTGAAGCAATATCCATCCACGACAATCCATTCCGCGCCGACTTCACGGGCCAGGCGGCTTGTAACTTCGGCATCAGCAGTGGTGCCACACTGTGTAGTCAATGAATGCACGGTAAAACTTTCTTCAGCTAAACGGCGGCGGAGAGTATCGGGTAATTCTGCGCAGGCAAAGTGAGCAAAGCCGCCGCGGTCTTTCCAAGCCTGAGCCATGGCCAGGCATCGCATGACATGCCCCGTTCCAATCTCACGAGAAGCATCTGCACGAATGAGAAGGCTCTTCAATTATTCTTTCTCCGCCGTTTCCTTTACGGCTTTGATCACTCTTCGCACATCGTCATTCGTCATGTGAACATGCAGGGGCAGGGTCAGCAGAGCAGGAAAAACTTTTTCCGCAACCGGACAAATCGCACTCGAAGGAAAAGCATTGCGATAATACGTATGCTGGTAGATCGGCCGGTAATGCACATTCGCACCAATCCCACGCCTGCGCAGTTCGGTAAACATGGCGTCGCGATTTCCCGCGTCTTTTAGTAAAACGACAAAAATATGCCAGGCATGCTGCACGGCCGGAAATATTTTCAGGGGGGATACGCCATCAAATTCCGCAAAAGCCGTCAGATACGCTTCCGCAATGGCGGCTCTGCGTGTCACCCACGTATCCAGTTTTTTGAGCTGCGAGCTCGCCAGCGCACATTGAAAATCCGTGAGGCGATAGTTAAATCCCAGTTCCTGCATATCGTAATGCCAGGCCCCCTGCTTTTCGCGCTCGCGGTGATCGGTATCTATTCCATGGTTGCGGAATGCCCTCATGCGCTTGTCATATGCGGCATTGTTTGTGGTGATCGCACCGCCTTCTCCGGAAGTGATGGGCTTGACCGGATGAAAACTGAACGCACTGAGATCCGCGATATTTCCCGCTTTCCGGCCATCCGCATCTGTGCCGCCGATAGAGTGGCAGGCATCCGCAACAAGCGCGATATCCCGTTTTCCAATGGCATCGCGCAGTGCTGAATAGTCGGCAGGCTGCCCTGCATAATCTACCGCGATGATAGCCTTGGTTTGTGGCGTGATCTTTCGGGCGACATCCACGGCATCGATCAATACAGAATCCGCATGCACATCCGCAAAAATCGGAGTGCCTCCCCGGTAGACCACACAGTTCGCCGTTGCCACAAAGGAAATTGCAGGCACGATCACCTCATCTCCCGGCTTGATATCGAGTGCAGCCATCGCGCAATGCAGTGCGGCGGTGCCGCTGTTTACCGCCACGGCATGTTGTGCGCCGCAATAGCCGGCAAGATCCCGCTCAAATTCATGCACCTTCGGCCCGGTCGTTAACCAGTCAGACTGCAACGTCTGGATGACAGCATGCACATCCTCTTCAGTGATGGACTGCTTTCCGTAAGGAATGAATGCGGGTGAACTCATCAAATATAAAACATTCGAAAAATATTAGGGAACAAAAGTTGGATCGACATGTTCCACAATGAGCCTGCGGATTTCGTCCACGCTCAGCCATTCCGTATTATCTCCGCTGGAATATTTGAAACCGTAAGTGCAGGGCTTGCCGCCGGTTGTCTTAATATATTCTGCGGGGTCCCATTCCGGCATGTTTGGTTGAATCACAAAGTGCCGGTCAAACTCGACCGTATTCAAACCATCGGTTTCCGTAATCATCTCTTCGTGCAGTTTTTCGCCGGGGCGAATGCCGGTATTTTCACGCCGGCACTTCGGCGCAACGGCGTCGGCCACGTCTGTAATGCGATAGCTGGGAATTTTCGGCACGAATATTTCACCACCGCGCATTTGCTCGAGGGCTTCCATGACAAGTTCGACGCCCTGCTGGAGCGTGATGTTGAAGCGCGTCATGCGCTCATCGGTAATCGGCAGCACGCCGGACTTGCGGCGGTCGAGGAAGAAAGGAATTACACTGCCCCTGCTGCCCATGACATTGCCGTAACGCACAACGGATAACTTGAGATCGCGAAATCCTTTGTAGTTATTAGCGGCAACGAAAAGTTTGTCGGAGCAAAGCTTGGTGGCGCCATAAAGATTAATGGGGGCCGCAGCTTTGTCGGTGCTGAGAGCAACGACATGTTTTACCTGGTTGGCCATCGCCGCTTCGATTACATTTTGCGCGCCGAGCACATTCGTCTTGATACACTCGAAGGGGTTATATTCTGCGGCAGGCACCTGCTTCAGCGCGGCGGCATGGATTACAGTATCTATGCCCTCCATTGCGCGACATAGACGCGGCAGATCCCGCACATCGCCGATGAAGTAACGCATGCAGGGATATTTCGACTCTGGAAACTCCTGTGCCATCTCATATTGCTTCAGTTCATCACGCGAAAAGACGACCACACGCGCCGGGGCTTCGTTTTTCAGGGCGGTGCGCACAAAATGGCGGCCGAAGGAGCCGGTGGCTCCCGTGATGAGAATCGTTCGATTTTTCAGGTTCATAGCATTTATGGAGATTGTTTTGTCTGCAGTTCGTTAAAGTACAGATCGAAGTATTTATGAATACCTCGTTCGCGTTCGGGTGTGGCCCCTGCCATATAAAGGGAATACATTTCCGAGCCGCTTAATCCGCGCGCACTTTCGATATCTTCAAAAAGCGCAGGGTCGATAAGATTCACCTCCGCGCTGAAGTGATCCGTAAAATAGAAATAATTCATGTAGAAATATTCTTCGATTTTTTCGCGGTCGATTTCGAGTTTGAGCTGGTCGGCATTGGCAATATAAGCCGCGTATTCTTCAACGGTGCGTGCATGAATATTAAAGTCGTAATCGATATGCGGACTATCTCCGGCATTCACGACCGGCACGCCACGGTAGGCAAATTCATGTGCTACCGTTCCATGAACGGTAAACAACGCGGTGACGCCATCCGCCATAATCTGTTGATTCGATGCGGTGGGCGGAAGCCAGGTCACTTTTTGAAAACGCTTCTTCAGTTCGGTGACCACGCCACGATTGGCCTCATTAATGGCACCCCCGCCCGCAGAGGCAAAGGGGTGAGGCTTTACATACCAGTCGAAATCCGTTCGCTCCGCATGTTCCAGAAGAAAACACAGCCATTCGTAAAAGTCCGGAAAGAGCATGTTACGGTGAGTATGCGGGGAATCGATAAAGTCATGAAGCATTACCAGCATCTTTGGTTTTCCCGTGCCCGTCAGTACAGTTCCCTTGTGGGTGTCGTCGGAATAAGGCGATTGCGGAAGACAAATAAGCGGGCAGAAAACACCAGCCAGTCGCTTTTCCAGCGCGTCCCGGGCCCTTAATATTGCCGCCGCCTGCTTTTCACTGCTCAGGCGCGCAAAAAGCGTGCGATAGCTATAATAGGGGTGAACTAGTGCCGGAGGAGGGAATTTTTTCCCGCTATTGGAAGTTTGCGGATCAACTTTCCATAGCATCAGTTGCGATCCCCACGAGCAGATATAGATGGGAATATTGGCGGCAAACATCATTCGGGCGAGAATGCCGGTATTGATATAGCTCGGATCGTCCGTGAGGAGCGCGGCAACTTTCGTCTTCGCCAGGTATTTGCGGATCGTGTGGAAAACCGTCACCCCCTGAAGAATGATTTCCGCAAGGCGTTCGTCTTTCAGGTCTACCGTTGCCAGGTTATAAGCGCGCAGATACGTGTCATAAATTTTGTCGCCGATCAGAATCCCGTCCAGCGTCAGGTTTACGACATCCCATTTAGACTGGAGGCTTTCGAAAATGGCGAAGGCTTCATCTTTGTATTCCGCTTTGTCCCCCATCGTGAGCGTGAAGTTTGCGCCGAAAGATGCGAATACTTCCTTCATCACCTGATCCGGGGAGCCGGTGAACTGATAGGACTCGATCCTCCCGCCGAACTTATCCGCGAGATAATTCGCAAGATAAGAGTGGCAGAAGACAGAGGCAGGAATCGAGGAAAGTCCGAGCAAAACCACCGGCCCTTCCGACGACGTTTTGCGCTGGGGCCATTTGCGGCGATTATATTCGATAAACGAAAACGTGGGTTTATCGAAATAACGGTTCAACTTCCAGTTTGTAAACCGTCGTGAAAACTCACTGACTAATGCCGCAGGGCGTAATGAAAGAGTCTCAGGCATGAATTTACGCGATGCTCCATTCCGCATCAATAAGGGCTACGCCGCTACGCAGATCGGGAAGCTCACCGCTGGAAAAAAACTGTCCGCCCTCAATATGAAATTCCATGGCATTATCGACTGCATCCACCAGTTCATAATCCATATTTGCACTGATCATGAAGTTCAGGCGATAGGCGCCTTCAGGCAGCGGCAGACGTGGAATGCTGCACACAAAAATCCCGGTGCGAGGCAGTGTGGTAAACTCGGTTCCGTTAAGTTGATTGTGATGGGTGAAAACCGGCGCGTCATAGAGCGTTCCCACGCGTAAAGCGACTTTCAGGTTTTGATAGGTGCGTTCCTGCACCTGCTCGAAATGAAGATGCACTTCACTATCCGCACCGGCGGTGAAACTTTCAACGCGCTGGCCCTGTCGCCGGAATTCTATATCCGTAATGCGAAGCGAGCCAGTTCCCCGACGATCTTTACGTTCCGAAAGTGGTACCTTCTTCGTCTGCAAATTCTGCACGTAATAGTCCAGGGCCTCTGTCTGCGATCCCTTAAAAACAAGGCGCCCCGCATCAAGGACGACACCTTTTGTGCAAAGGTGCTCGACGGCTGCGGCCTGGTGACTGACGAAGAGAATCGTTCGCCCCTGGCGTGCGACATCGCTGATGCGCGTAAGGCATTTGCGCTGGAACGCGGCATCTCCCACCGCAAGCACTTCATCCACGATCAAAATATCCGGATCAAGATGCGCGGCGACGGCAAAGGCCAGTCGGACAAACATGCCGCTGGAATAGCGCTTCACCGGCGTATTCAAAAATCGCTCCACTCCGGAAAACTCCACAATCTCATCGTAATGGCGGTCAATATCCGCTCTGGTCATGCCGAGAATTGAGCCATTTAGATAAATGTTTTCACGGCCGGTGAGCTCTCCGTTGAATCCCGTGCCTACTTCCAGAAGAGAAGCCACCCGGCCCCGGAGCCGCGCGCTTCCCATTGTGGGAGCGGTAATTCGCGACAGGACTTTTAGCAACGTGGATTTTCCCGAGCCATTGCGGCCGATGACGCCAAGTACATCTCCATCTTTTACCTCGAGATCAATTCCCCGGATTGCCCAGATTTCTTTTTTCTCCGAGGCTTCTATGGGCGTGCCGTCCTGTGCGAGCTGAAGAGTCTGCTCTCCCTTTCCGCGCAAGCGCAAAAAGAAACTCTGCACATCGTCATAAAGACGACGGCTGTTCATGACGCCAAGACGGTAGCGTTTGCCGAGATTTTCGGTATGGATGACGGTGGACATACTAAATGGAAGATGAATTAAACGGTGTCGGTAAAAGTGCGTTCCGCACGGTGGAACGTAGCCAGCCCGAGAATAAAGACGGCGATCGTTATGACGACGCTGAGGCAGAGATATCCGGGGTAAAAAGAATGACTGCCGAATAGCGCATATCGTAATGTCTCCATGAGCGGTACGACGGGATTGAGTGCCATCCACGGTTGCAGAGCAGCGGGCGCTTCAGAGAGTGGATTGAGCACGCAACTTCCAAACATCAGAAGCTGAAGTGCCATGCTGGCCAGCATTCCCATATCGCGATAGGTCGTTGTCAGGCTGGCGATAAAAAGTCCGCCGCCAATTCCAAGCACGCCAAAAAGAAAAACAATAACGGGAACCCAGAGAAGCTCCACGCCGGGGTGCAGGGGCGCACCGTTCCACATATAGACGCCATAGATAAGGGTAAACAGCACGACCTGAATGCTGAGCGTTAGAAGATTGGAGAGAAGACCCGCGACCGGCACGACAAAGCGCGGAAAATAGACCTTGCTGAACAATCCGGAATTTCCCGTAAAGGTTCCAGCCGTCTTATTCACATTCGAGCTGAAAAAATTCCAGATCAGCACGCTCAAAAAATAAAACAGGAACTTCGGCGCGCTTCCGGTGGAAATTTTTCCAATCGTTCCAAACATAAATCCGTAAACGAGCGTATTAATGACCGGTGGAATGATGAACCATGTGTAGCCGAAGATGGTCTGTTTATAGCTGCAGGAAAAATCGCGATGAAACAGGCGAAAGATCAGCTCGCGCGAGGCCCAGAGTTCCCGCCAGTCAATATCAAACCAGCCGCTTTCGGTGCTGATGATGGTTTCCTTTTTTAATTCTGTGGTAGTTGCTTCCGCCATAATGCAAATTTCAATTCCGCGATTTTCCAGTCTTCTTCGTTGTCAATATCCTGCACTTCGCTTTCTGGCAGCACGATGGGCACACTGCGCTCCGCGAAGATACGTCCGGATTCTAAAAAAGATTTTACCCGTAGCCAGTAGAACTGCCCCGCATCGTGATACGCCGCTTCGAGCTCCTGCGAATGGCGGAACATATTTTCCGGCCACATCATCGCAGCTTCTTCCTTATTAATACGGAATGCGCGCTGAATCGGGTAGCTGAAGCGCACGAGCGTAAAGGCCGCATCGGCATCGGCTTTTGAGGAAAGGGCATCATATCCCTGTCGCAGACTGGATGCCGTGACGAACGGCGCGGTGGGATACAGGCAGCACGCCAGGTCAAAATGACTTCCCTGCTTTTCGTATTCCGCGATAACTTCCTGAAGAACGCTTACGGTGCTGGCGCTGTCATTCGAAGTTTCGGCGCTGCGGGAAAAGGGAACCGTCGCTCCGCATTCTTTCGCAATCGCGGCGATCTTATCGTCATCAGTGGAAACCATGACTTCTTTGAAGCACCCGGCTGCCAGAGCGGCTTCGATGGAGTAGGTGATGATGGGTTTTCCGTGGAAAGGGCGTATATTTTTCCCGGGAATCCGCTTACTGCCTCCGCGAGCGGTAATGATGGCGATTGCGCTGGGCATTAATTTCGTCCGGACAAGCTGCCGCCCCTGGTCACAGGCTCCGATTTTCGGAGGAAACCATTGCGGGCTTTAAAATGTGGGTTCCGTTGCAATTTCAACGGTGTAAAGAAACCTGAAATTTTCAGGTTTTAAGAAACTCTATAATCCAGGGCAGCATCGTATCGCCCTTTTCCAGCCAATGCCGGAGCTTGGTCAGTCGTTCGCTGGCGGCTTTTTGTTCAGACGCGGGAAATTCGGCCAGCAATTCCTCCATGCGGCGAACGCGTTCCAATCCACGACTCAGTCGCGGATGAAGCTCTTCTTTTATAAAAACAGTGGCAAACCGGCTTAATTCCAGATCTGCGGTATAATGATCTTTGCGGGCGCCGGGTATATAGACCGTTTTGACAGCGCCCAGTTCGCGCAGCAGTTTCAGGCCCTGGCTGGCGGCTCCGCTGCTTATATGAAGGCGATTAATAAGCTCGTCCATCGCGATCGGGCGCGTGGATGCAAACAAAAGGCCGTAAATTTCTCCTACCGACTTCGGCATGCCGATCATCCTTAAAAAGCTAATAAACAAATCAATAGCTTCGATTTCCAGCGGAGTGAGGTCGCCAAGTTTTTCCGCACTGGAGGGCTTATCGCCCTTTGCCTGTAGGGTTATCACAGGCGTAGTTAATCAGCATCCCTTTAATATTTCAATAAAAAATGAAACAAATGATATTATTAATATATGTATAATATCAACTAGTCAAAGTTATGGCAATCGTTGTAAGAATGGATCTTCTAAAATGCCGGAGCCAGCCCCTCCTTAAGGTGGTAAAACTCATCCATGAATGTGGTGGGGGTAGAAAACGGTTAATAGCAGAT
>JBDSIH010000363.1:0-5281 GCA_039918055.1 Chthoniobacterales bacterium | reverse complement strand
CAATATACCTTCCCGGGTGAATGTGTGACTATACAGAGCCTGGCGTCGAATTCGATTCTTGTTTTCGCAACGGCAGCCAGCTCCGCCTCCAATCCTTCCGGAGGAGAAAGCAATGGTCAGATCAGCGGTTATTGCATTTTGACCCCACCGAACGGAATGTATCCAAACTGGAGTTCGTCGAAATGGAACTGCAAGTCCAGTCCTGACAATTACGGCAATGTCGATGCGAGGTATAATAATCAGGCGATCTGCGCATTTCTGGATGGAAGCGTACGCCTTCAGAGCGTTGAAGAGCTTCGCAATATGAGCCTGTGGAGCCGTAATGCAGCAATGCAGCATAATCCCAACTATATGGTCCCGCCGCCAGTGCGTTCAGGTGGACGCTTATAATAATCAATTAATAAATCGCTACACCGCATGAAAAAGACCCTATTCATTTTTACGCTTTTCGCTCTTGTTGCCGGAAATTCCGCCCATGCCGAATTTCTGTATAATAGTTATCTTTATCCATCTTTTTATGGCGCTCCCAATAGCGAATATAGCGCATGGGATGTTTTTTATACGCCCTATAATAATCCGAACTATCCTGACATTAGTGCGCCCTTTGGGACCAAGACCATCGCGTCCGCCGCGGGGTTTACTCCCCCGTCAAATTCCAGCCCGGTCGATCCCGCCGCTTACTGGAATCTCAATAATCCCACGATTACACAGACGGGCACCAACACCGCATTTATCGTGGGTCCCGGCACAGCCGGAAATATTTACAGCCTTGCCGCGCCGACGAGCTTCAATCTTCAGGATACGCTGCCCTATACCGGCGGCACCGTACTTTTCCAGTTTCAGACAGAAGGGACCCCGGTGGATTTTTCCTCCATCAAGTTGAAATACACCGATGGCGGCGGCACGCATTTCCTCGATCCGACAGACATGCTGCGCGAGTATCGCTCCTCTTCCTCTACTTTCGGAGGTCTGAATAACCGCACGGCCGTGGAATGGGACTTGAGCGGTCTGAACATTACTTCCTATCAGATCGTATGGAATGCGGCGAGCGCCAGCATGAGCTTCCAGCAAGCCGTGCTCGATACTTATGTCAACTACACCGCCGTTATTCCGGAATCCCGCACATGGGCTTCTGCAGGTGGCGGTAATTGGAGTGATGCAGGGGCGTGGGATGGCCAGAGCTATACCGCAGCCAATGCAAACGGGAATATCAAATTTATCAATGCCGCCCCCGCTACGATAACGCTGGATAGCGCTCAGATTGTGGGCCAGATCACCTTCAATACCGCGGCAGATACCACGCTGAACTCCACGGGCGGTGCCGTTCTTTCCGCGAATACGGGCATTGTCACCACGGGCAGCGCTACGGGAACCTATACGTTCAATAGCAATTATGCATTCGGCGCCTACAATGTCTTTGATCTCGCGGCGGGCAAGGTCGTCATGAATGGTGTTGTTTCCGGTAATTACGGAATGCTGAAAAACGGCGACGGGGAGTTGGTCCTTAATAATGACAATAGCTTTCAGGGTGCAGTTGCTGTGCAGGGCGGCACGCTTCGCCTGAATGGAAGTAATTCCTACGCGGGAAGTACGACGGTTCTGATGGGCGAGCTGATTGTTGGCAATAATGGCGCGCTGGGTGTCGCCACTTCGAATATTACGCTTGGGGCGGATAGCGACATCTTTGTCACGGTGGGCGGCGGCCCCTCAGCTATCTTTATTGATGGCGACCACACGATCGGTCGGAATATTTCGCTGGCAAATGGCACCTTTCAAAAAACGCTGGGCGCCATGAATACCACCGTGGGCGCGGTTTTTTCCGGCAACGTGGACCTCGGAAGTTCGGATAATGTGAAGCTCACGGCCACGGCTGCTTCGGATATCGTGAATTTCAGCGGCGCAATAACCGGCGGCAGCGGATTGAATGTCGCTGTCAATGGTGCAGGAACGGTCATTTTTTCCGGCGCAAATAAATCGTATAGCAGTAATACGTCGGTATCGAATGGCAAACTTTGGATTCAGGCCGGCACCGCTTATACCGGAAATGGCAATGTAACTGTCAATGGCGGCAAACTGCAGGTCGACGGATCGATCGACGGCACGGGAACAGTCTCCCTCTTTCAGGCCACGGTCTCCGGAGCGGGAAGCATCAACCGCAATGTGATTACCAACGGAAGCACCAGTGTCATTGAATCCGGCATGGATGCGCTTACCATCACCAGCCTGAATGCAGCGAATGGCGCACGCTTTGAATTTGATCTCGCTGCGCTTTCCGCGCCGTTGGCCATCAGTAATCTTTTTACCGGCAGCACCGCGGCAGGTGGCCTCCAGGTCGATTTTCTCAATACAAGCGGAACAGAGGCGGATACCGTTTATACACTTATTTCCTTCGGAAGCATGATCGGGCTCAGTGCCAGCGACTTCGCCATGCTGAATGGACCGGATTGGGCATTGGATACATCATACGGTATTGGCGGCTGGAATATTCATGATGGACTGGTTCAGGTTAAATTTACCGCCGTGCCCGAACCCTCCACCGTGGCGGAACTTCTCGCCGGATTTCTCCTGCTCGCCTTCCTGGGTCGCCGCAAGCTTCGCGCCCGTGCCTGAACGCGCCTGAAGTTTCGCGGAACTGCACATTGTGGTTGCATGTCTTATTCCTCAGAAGGAAGTTAAGCCATGATTGGCGAATGGCTCCTGTTTTTTATTATCCCCGCATTGCTGGGAGTATGGGCACAAACGCGTGTTTCCCGCGCGTTTAGAAAATATAAACAGGTCGGAGTTTCCTCGAATGTCACGGGAGCGCAGGCCGCGGCGGCGATATTAAACGCCGCCAACATTCACGATGTCTCCGTCGTAGAGATTAACGATATGCTGGGGGATCATTACGATCCCGCGCACAAGCGCCTGTGCCTGTCGTCGGATGTTTACCGGAATTCCTCGGTTGCCGCAGTGGGCATCGCTGCGCATGAATGCGGACACGCTATTCAACATGCGAAGGCCTATGCCCCGTTGAAACTCCGCATGGCCGTCGTGCCGGCGACGATGCTTGTCTCTCAGGCTCTGCCTTTCATTTTGATCGCGGGATTTTTTGTGATGGGGCTGTGGAAAGTCCTGCTTCCACTTGCCATCGTGGGCCTGCTGGTGATGACGCTCTTTCAGTTGATCACGCTTCCAGTGGAGTTTGATGCCACGCGGCGCGCGAAGGCGCTTCTGCCGCAGATGGGCATCATCCAGCCCGGCGCGGAGACCGCTGGTGTGAACAAGGTGCTCGATGCCGCGGCGTGGACTTACGTGGCCGCATTTGTCTCGGCCCTGTCTAATTTGCTTTATTATATCCTGCCGCGTGGCAGAAATTAGCACATGCCGAACATGAAGCGCCCGGTCGTTCTCACCATCGCCGGTTCCGATAGCTGCTGTGGCGCGGGGGCGCAGGCAGATCTGAAAACTTTCAGTGCACACGGCTGCCACGGACTCACGGCCATCACGTGTATCGTCGCGGAGGTTCCCGGAAAGGTGAAATCCATTCAACCCGTGAAGCCGGAGATTCTGCGCGACCAGCTAGAGGTTCTTTTTGCAGCATATCCGGTCGTTGCCGTGAAGACGGGCATGCTTTATTCCAGCGCACTGATCCATGTCGTGGCAGATGTCCTGAAAAAAACGGCCCGGAAACGGAAATTTTCACTCGTCATCGATCCCGTCATGGTCTCGACCAGTGGCACGCCGCTGCTGAGAAAAAACGCCATCGAAGACTATCACCAGCTGCTGTTTCCGATGGCCGATCTCATTACCCCGAATCTCGATGAGCTGTGCATTCTCGCCGGTGTTTCCAAAATCCACGACCTGGAATCCATGAAGGAGGCGGGTCGTTCCCTGCGGGAGAAATATAAGTGCGCGTTTCTTTTAAAGGGCGGACATCTTCGCAGCAGTATAGCGACGGACGTGCTGCTCTCGCGCAACCTTGAAAGAAGTTTCTCGGCGCCGTTTATAAAAAATGTGCACACGCACGGCACCGGCTGCACGTACTCCGCAGCCATCGCGGCCAATCTTGCCAAAAAGATGCCGCTTCCCGAAGCAGTCGGCAGCGCGAAAAAATATATTACGCGTGCGATTAAGCAGCACATGCGCTGGGGAAATATCTGTGCGTTGGAGAATTTCCCGCGTGGCTGATCTCAACGCTTAAAGACCAATCCGAGATATTTCTCCCCGAGTTTCTGGATGAAACCGGATTCGAGAAGGAAGAGCAGAGATTCATCAATAGGCTCCCGCAGATCGCTGCCCTTTCGCACGGCAAATCCGTAATTTTCCGGCTGAAAAATAGGACCCACTTCGGTGATCGGTATTTTCTGATGCTGATTGTCGTAATACTCCAGCAGGGGCGCATCATAGATTAATGCTTCGATTTTTGGTGTACCTCCCTTTGGGGGAACCAGGTCGGCAACCGCCGAGGGAATATCCTTGTAGTCGATATGCTGGATGCCGTGTTCGCTCAGGTATTCCATGCTTGTTGTGCCTTCGATATCGCCAATTGTTCTTCCTGCAAGATCATCAGGGCCGTTGATGTTGCCCTTGAGCCGCTGCACAGTCATCACCGAGGTAATACTGGAAGTGATGTACGCGACGAAGAATACACCAGCGACCATCCAGATGATCATCGTGAGTCTTCCGATCACACCGGGAAATCCCTTATAAACGGACTTGCCCGTGAACATTAGCGCCGCCACATAGTAAAAAGATTCCGCAAATCCATCCTGCCATGTCTTGGGAAAATCCGGATTGTGCTTTCGTTCGAATAGCGTGACGAATACGCACAGGACAATCACGACAACAACCAGCACGCCGAAGATAGTGAGATGCGCAGGATCAGTGAGTGATTCCCAAACTGCATCGAAGGTATGCGGCCGCACTTCCGAGATCATGATCTGAAGACCCGCGCGGAAAAATGGCTGCGAAAAATCCACTTCCGCCCTGCGCTTTTTATTGATGCTCGTCGCACCCACCACGACATCGATCTTATCGCCTATCAATGCCTTCAGAGCTTCATCCGTCGATTTGTAGTCGGTGTACGTGCATGCCCAGGCATTCGCGTCGACAATTGCACGCCACAGTTCAATGGAAATGCCCGGCTTTGCATCGGTGGGGGCATTTACAAATGGCGCCGTGGGCACAAGTCCCACGCGAAGCATTTTAGGATTTTGAGCAAATCCCATCGCCGGAAGAAGCAGGAGAATGAGGAGGAGGAATCGCGTAACTTTCATGGGTGCGCCAACAGCTAGCGAAA
>JBDSIH010000362.1:0-3143 GCA_039918055.1 Chthoniobacterales bacterium | reverse complement strand
CAATAAGGGCATGAATGTTTCCTCCTTCGGACATTTAAACGGAGATGCCATCGGAGAATTGACGTGGAATGGTTTAATAATTGGCGGTCATAACAAGATACCGGAAACAAAGGAGCCGGTCTGGCTTGCTCCACGCGCCGTTCAATCCGCCCAGGTCAGCACCGCAAAAGGCGAGAGTGAGCAATTTCTATTTTATCGTGGCGTCGGAAATATCGATGCCTCGCTGCGCGTGGTTCGCAACGAAAATACAAATGCGCTGACAATTTATAATAATATAAAAACCATGGATTTTAAGAATGCGGAGACAGGTCTTAGTGTCCCTGCGGCATGGCTGGTGGAAGTATCGCCCGATGGCAAGTGCGCCTTTAAAGCGCTATCGAAGTTGGAATTTCATGATGATGGAAAATTTTGCGAAATTCCCGGCACTTTTTCGCAAAAGGATTTTTCTAAAAAGAATCAGCAGGTTTTGCGCGAAGATATTCGCAAAGAGCTTATCAAGGCAGGATTATTCAAAGACGAAGCCGATGCGTTGCTCAATACCTGGAAAATTTCCTATTTTCAAAGCCCCGGCCTACGCTTGTTTTATATCTGTCCGCGTGCAGTGACAGACAATCTCCTCCCCCTTTCCATCTCTGCACCTTGTGACCTAGTGCGCGTGATGATAGGACGCATTGAAATTGTCACTCCTGAGCAACGTGCCCTATTAAAGAAACTCGCTATCGGACCGGCCCCCGATCTTAGTGGAATGCGTGGCGCTACGGCTGATTCTCAATCGGAATTTTTTAAACATCCGGAAAATACTGCCTTATGGAATGATATAATGGCCGGAAAGAAATCCATCCGTCTGCTTGGACTGATAGGAGCCATAAAAATCCCGCCATTGTATATTGATTATCTGAACCTGGGGCGCTTTCGTAATGCCCTGATTCTGAACGAGGAGAAAAATCATCCCACTCCCGCATTAAAGAAGTTTATTAGCGAAAACGGGTTCGAAGCATATCCTGTTCATTAACCTGCTCTTTAAGTGGACTTTTCAAAGCCGGTAAAATAAGCACTACGCATGAGTTCTCTGCGTCGTGGTTTATCGATTTTAGGGTGGTTGGCCGTTACCATGGCCGGGGTGTTTTCGGTGGCATGGCTTGCCATTGGGCGGGGAGAGCATGTCAGCGCGCTTTGGATGGTGATCGCTTCGGTTTGCGTGTTTGCGATTGCTTATCGTTTTCATTCCGCATGGCTGATGGCGAAGGTGCTGACGCTGGACGAATTACGCGCGACTCCTGCCGTGGTCAATGAAGACGGCAAAGATTACCTGCCAACCAATAAATGGGTCGTCTTCGGGCATCACTTCGCGGCGATTGCAGGACCCGGCCCTCTGGTCGGCCCGGTGCTGGCGGCGCAATTCGGCTACCTGCCGGGGATGATCTGGATTCTGGTCGGCGCCACGCTTGGCGGCGCAGTGCATGACTGCATTATTCTTTTCTGCTCCGTCCGCCGTCGCGGTAAATCCCTTGGTCAAATGATCAGCGAAGAAGTCGGCACCTTCGCGGGCTTTGTCGCACTGATCAGTATTATTGCGATCATGACCATTCTGCTCGCGGTGCTTGGCCTCGTCGTGGTGAAAGCACTCGCACATAGCCCATGGGGACTTTTCACGATTCTTGCATCCGTACCCATCGCAATTGCAATGGGCCTCGCCATGCATGTCGGTAAGGCAAATATCGGCTGGGTGAGTGCGCTGGGCGTGATCGTGCTGCTGGGTTCCGTATTCGCGGGACAGTGGCTTCCCGGCACAACACTGGAACATTGGCTCACATTGAATGACCGGACGCTGGCATGGGGCATTATGATTTACGGTTTCCTGGCTTCCGTGCTTCCGGTTTGGATATTGCTGGCGCCGCGTGATTACCTCAGCACTTTTTTGAAAATCGGCACGGTGGCTCTACTGGGCGTCACCATTGTCATCCTTGCCCCGAAACTCCAAATGCCGGGGTTAACTAAATTTATTGACGGATCCGGCCCAGTTTTCTCCGGTCCGGTTTTTCCGTTTTGCTTCATCACGATTGCCTGCGCTGCGGTTTCCGGATTTCACGCTTTAATCTCTTCGGGAACAACGCCCAAGCTGATTTCTCGTGAGAAAGACATCCGCATCATCGGTTATGGCGCGATGATTACTGAAATGCTGGTTGGCATCATGGCGCTCATCGCCGCCTGCTCCATGCAGCCCGGCGAATACTTCGCCATCAATATGCCCGGCACGCCGCAGGCCGTAGTGCAGAAAGTCGTGGCACTCGGATATCCTGTTACAGAAACACAAATGGCTGATCTAGCCACCAGCGTCGGGGAGCAAACCATGGTCGGACGCACCGGGGGCGCCCCTACATTCGCCGTGGGAATGGCCTATATGTTCTCCGGCATCACCGGCAACAAGACCGCGCTTTCGCTGTGGTATCATTTTGCGATCATGTTTGAGATCTTCTTTATCCTTACGACGATTGACGCCGGCACACGCGTGGGAAGATTTCTTGTGCAGGATCTATTGGGAAATCTCTGGAAGCCGCTGGCGCACACGCATTCCCTTCTTGGTAATTGTATTGCGACACTCGCATTCATTGCTGCATGGGGATATTTCCTCTATCAGGGAGTCGTCGATACAAACGGCGGCATTAATTCCCTCTGGCCGATCTTCGGTGTAGCGAACCAATTACTTGCTGTGATTGCGCTCTCTCTCGGCGTGACGGTGCTTATCAAAATGGGCCGCGTTCGCTACCTCTGGGTTCCCCTGTTACCTCTCGTCTGGCTGACCGCTGTGACGATGACCGCAGGCTGGATGAAAATTTTCAGCCCGAGCGTGCCTCTCGGCTTTCTGAGCACAAAAGCAAGTCTGCTGCAAAAAATCGCAACCGGCGGCACGGCGGAACAACTCGCCATCTGGCACGCACAGGCAGTCAACAACCAGGTCAACGCCATCGTAACCGGAACCTTTCTCATACTGGTTCTGCTCGTGCTCGGGGCCTGCGGCAGCGTCTGGTGGCAGCTGCTCGTAAACAAGCAGACTCCGATTTTACACGAAGAACCATACACCCCATTGCGCACTGAATCACTTGCCAACGAAGTTGTAGGAAGCATCTAGGGATTACGGAATG
>JBDSIH010000361.1:0-11257 GCA_039918055.1 Chthoniobacterales bacterium | reverse complement strand
GTGACCCATTAATCTATCCCCATCTGCCATCCGAGATGCAGAAGTCGCTGGATGGGGATGCTGTGAACACGCAAAAACCACGGTTGAAATAGATACCCTTCGTTATATGACGGCTGAAGGAATTATTAATCTTTCGAGTAAATATCCAGTGACAGAAACGGCAAACCGTCTTGAGGCGGTATTGCACTCAAAGGGGATAAAGATTTTTCTGCGTATTGATCAGGCGGAGGAAGCCGATTCAGTGGGTTTATCAATGCGTCCTACGGAACTCCTGATTTTTGGAGACCCGAAAGCAGGCACTCCATTAATGAATGCATATCCGACACTCGCGATGGATCTGCCCTTGAAGGCGCTTATTTGGGAGTCCGAAGATGGGGCGACCTGGCTAAGCTATAACAGTCCGGAATTTTTCCAGCAGCGGCATCATCTGGATATATTGCCTTTTTCCGCTTTAGGGGCACTTTTCCAGGAAGCGACTGAGTAGGATTTATCTGTAAGGGATTTACCGGAATCGGAATTATTCACGCCAAGCTTATCATATGCGCTGCAGTGGCCGGTAAAGCCGCGTGTCATTAATGCGCCGCCAATCGTCGTCCACAACATTCTGGAAACAGAACGTTTTCGCAGACCATGGAGAGTGAGGAAAATGCCGCCAATCACGGAAAGGATGCGTTCCTGTCTACCAATATTGACGTGTGCACCGCAGGATTTGTTTTTCATATCCTGAGTTCGAATTACGGAGCCTTGCTGGCTGTGTGAATTCTGTAATAGTGAGCCCTTCCTTCGTTACTATGGATGCATCTCTTCTGTTTTTCGTATTTATCGCTCTATGCGCAATGCTTTGGATATGGGTTGGCCTCTATAGAATGATTTTTAGTCGTCTGCAACTGCAGCATCCGGAGACGTATTCCCGGTTGCGCGGTACACCGATGAAGCCAAAAAACGAAATGGATGGATTTTTTTCCCTTCTGCATTTCCTTTTTCTAAACGAAGATAGGACATTGTCGGATGGTAAGCTTTTTTACGTTGGCCTGCTGATCCGGCTATGTTCAGTGATTATATTTTTCCTGTTTTTAGGAATGGTATTTTTTCCATTTTTTCTGGCGGAGCATTAGCATGCAATTCAGCGTTGTAGGAGCAGCAACGGATTGGATAGGCTCGGCAAGGTCGGTTCCTAATTTTTTATGAATATCCGTCGTATTTTAATTTCAGCTATGCTGCTCGCCCTTGCGGGGTGTGTGATGCCGCCGCGCCCTTACAAAAAGCCTGCGGATACAAAAACGGTCAGGACCGGGCCGTTCTGGTGGGGGACTTCCACGGCAAGTTTTCAGAATGAAGACCGCGGGGTAAAACCTGGATCTCCGTATTATTTTAAAACGGATTGGGATGTTTATGCGGAGGAGGGGCATATCCCGCCTCGTGGGGATGATGCCGCTTTTTCGTGGACGTATTTTGACAAGGATGTCGTCCTGCTCAGGCGGTTGGGCGTAAATCATTATCGTTTCGGTATTGAGTGGGCGCGCGTGGAGCCGAAGCCAGGAGTCTTTAATGAAGCCGCGATTCGCCAATATGTGGAAATGGCACGTAAACTGAAGGCGGCGGGTATCGAACCAATCGTCACGCTGTGGCATTTTACCTTCCCTGACTGGTTATATGATACGCATCGCAAAGGCCGGTCGGACTTTCTGCACCCGGATGTGGAAGAGGCGTGGCGTATCTATGTGGATCGGATGGTGACGGCTCTCTCTCCCTATGTGCGCATCTATGTTCCGCAGAATGAACCGAATGGAGACCTTTCCATTTCCTATCTTGGCGGTCACTGGCCTCCAGGGTTGCTGATGCGTACGGAGGCTTATAAAAAGGCCATGAAGTCGAGTGTGCAGATGTTTCGGGATTCCGCCGCCATTATTCGAAAGAAACGCCGGGATTCCATTATCATGGGCATTTACTCCATTCCGAACTGGAGAAGAAACTACCTCACCGATCCCACAGCCTTTGTCTATAACATGATGATGCGCCAAAACTGGGATCACCTGGATAAGGTAGTCGATACAATGGATATTATCGGCGTCAATTACTATTACACACAGGATGCGTCCACCACGCGCTTCATTTTCCGGGGTGAGGGTGAGAAAAGCTCGAACTACACTCAGAATGGTTGGGAGATCAACCCTGAGGGCTTTTATGATATTTTGATGGAAGTGAAGAAACGTTACGGCAAACCCATCGTGGTTTCTGAAAATGGAGTCGGGACACAGAGTGAACAGAAAAAAATCCGTTACTTCCGCGACCATGTGAACCAGATGCGCCGGGCGATGAACGATGGCGTGGATGTGCGGGGCTACTTCCCGTGGACGTTGATTGATAACTACGAATGGGCGGAGGGCTATGCGGCGAATTTCGGGCTCTCACACGTTGATCCAAAGACAAAGGATCGCATTGTCGAACCTTCCGGCATCTGGTTTAGCCAGTTTATCAAATCAAATCCCGCACCCTAGAAGGCCTCGATTTTCATGAAAAAACCTACTCTTTTCTGCATTCTGATTCTTATGGGAATAGCGGTTTTGACGCCTCAAAAGCTGTATGCGCAGGATACGCCGCATCAGGTTTCATCCCAGGGCAGCGTGGCCCCCGAGAAGATGGCGCTTTCGGAAGAATTGCTGGGTCTTTTTGAAATGGATAAGGCCTTTGATGAATATTTCGACCAGGTTGCACAGCTTCAAAAAGCGAATTTGGCGCGTAGTAATATGTCGCCTCAGGAAATGGCCAAGCAGGCCAAAATTCTTCAGGAGACACTGGATGAAACACGCAAAATTTTTAACTGGAACATCGTCAAGGGAAGTTTCATCAAGATTTATGCAGGTCTTTTTACGCAGGATGAACTTAGGGGAATGGTGGATTTTTTTAAGAGTCCGGTTGGTGCGGGTTTTATAAAAAAGCAATCTGAAGTACAAGCGGCGATGGTGCAGAAGATGCAGGAAGTTGCCTCACAAATTGAGCCAAAGATCGAGGCGGCGATGCAAAAAGCACGGGCAGGAGCGCAGGCTTCACCAACCCCGCCAGCATCCGCTCCCTCTACAAAAAAGCATCCGTAAAAATGAGCGTTAAGCGACTTCGAAGCTAGGGCTTCTTTTCCTGCGCCTTTTCTTCTTTTGCAGCTTCTGCTTCGGCCTTTTCGGCTTTTTCAAGACTCACGGAATGATCGAGGTCGGTCGTGTAGACATGAAGAAAAGCATTCTTGAGAATATTTCCCAGAATAGGAAGGAGAGGTTTTTTAGGATTGGAGAAATCTCCCTCAATAGGGATTTTTGTGGCAAAGCGATTATGCGGTTGATTGCGGAAGAGGCGGAGGACGCCGCCGACAACACCTTCCCACACAAGCTTTAATGGGTTTTTGATATCTTCCTTCAGGTTAATGACAGAAATGTCATCAAATATTGGCTTAACGTAACCGATGATTTTTCCGTCGGAAGCCGCGAGTTCGGAGGTGATGGCGAGCGTGCCTTTTTCAAAATCGAATTTCGCATAAGCGCGGACGAACTCATTGATTTTTACCAATGATAGCGGCCTCATCTGGAAATTTAACGTGAAGGTGGGATTTTCTTTCCACGGATCAATTTTGCACTGTCCGGTGACGGTACTCTCGTTAAATACACGTCCTTTAAAGGTAACGGCGGCTACGAGCGTTTTAGAAAGCTTGGCGCTGTTGGTGAAATTCGTTCCAAGCATTTCAATGTGATCAATCTGGAGGTTTACTTTAGGATCGCTGTGGAAATCGCGATAGTGGATGACGCCATTTTTGACCTCAAATCGGTTAATATCCATAGGAACCAGCTTGCGGAGAACTTCATTCCAGGGTTTATCCACGCCGATCTGGGAAGACGAATGAGAAGGGCCATTGACGAAGTTTAACTCCGGCGCAATGAACTTAACTTTTGCAACCAGCGCACCGTTAAAAAGCGCTCTCCACTCCACTGAGAACTCGACGATTTCCGATGAGAAAAATGGCACAGGTACTTTGCCGGATGATTTAAAGATTTCGATATCCCGGATTTGATAGGCGCCGCGCCAGAGCTTGATATAGACGTCGCCGATATGTCCCGAGTAGTCGGGCATTTCATTGATCTTTTTATTGGCGTAAGATTTGACAATGTAGGGCAGTGCAATGCGCAAGCCGACAAGGAGGGCAATCAGCACAATGAGAAGTTGGACCTGCCATTTTAAAAGTCGTTTAATCATATTATTCGGCCAATGGATCGGCGCTCGCCCTTAGTTTGGCTGCACGAGAGCGGTTTGTCTGGAAAATAAGAGCGACTTCATTCGCAGGTTTGCCCAATATCGCTTCATAATGAAAAAGTTCGATCTCATCATCGTATTTGTTCTGCTTGCATTAGCAGTATCGGGAGTATGTCTGCTTTTCACGCCATCCGCATGGGTGAATGCAAGGACGGGATCTTTACTGGGGGTGCTTATTCTTTATATACCTGTCTTTATATTAATTGCCTCAAATACGCGCGGAAGCAGAGAGAAGCGGGCGCGGGTATTTCTTTATGGCGGATTTCTTCTGCTGATTCTTGCCGCAACGGTGTGGCATACGCTATCGGGAGATATGCTTTCGCCAACGATCACAGAGGGACAAAAAGAAGCATTACGATATTATCAGCAGGTCGTTATCCTGCTCTGTTCGGCGGTGGGAGGTAGTTCTATCTTTCATGGGATTCGCCTGTTTAATGATGCATTGAATGAATAAAGGGAGACTTTAAGTCTGACCGGAGAACTTAAAACTTGTGCATTGCGAAGGTGCCGGGCAACCTCGCCAAAAGTTACCCCATGACATCCACCGGACGTCTTCTTATTCTCTTAGTAGTTGTATTAACCTGCTTCTTTGTGCCCGGGCAGGTGGGCAAAATCTCCCCGCATCTTTTTGAGAGAGAAATCGTCCACACCGTCTTTGCGACAATGGCTGCTTTTCTCGGCAGTCTCGGATTATTTCTTTCCCTGCGACGGATAATCAATGCCCGCACGACTACGCGCGCCATCTGGCCCTTTCTTGGCTTTCTGCTTTTCTTTGGGCTGACGTTTTCTCTCTACGTTATGCAGCTTAAGGAATCCTACACGCATCGGGAAGAGGCGTCGGACCTGCTTTCTTCCAAGGGGCTTCCCCTTTCCTTGCACAAGCTTTCCTCGCAGGCGACTCCGGCGGAGCGCCAGGCCATCGCTATGGGGATATTTCGCGTCTACGGCGTATCGGTTCTGTATGAAACGCAAAAAGGACAGTTTTCCTTCTACCGCCCTGTGAAGGACGACATTGATGAACAGGCGAATTTCCGCCTGATCGCTCAGAAGAGCACGCAGATTCTCGCTGCATTCAATTATGAAATCGCAGAATTGCAGCATTTAATTTTGATTTATGCGGCTTCGCTCTTTGTTGTTTTTGGACTGGGGGCGGTATGGGTGATTTCGCAAAAAGAGAGGGCAATGCCGGATGACCTCGAGCCTCCAGACCTGTAATCCCGGTGGGAAAGTAGCGAAGTTTTTTCTGCTGTATTGAAAATCCATCTCGCAAATTCTGGGTTCATCGGTAAGATTCATGGAAATTCTCTCCGCATGATTCCGCGTGTTGTAGTCCTCCTTTTTCTGGTTTCCCTTTGTGCAAGGGCGGCATCGCCATCGCCAGCATGGTTTACTTATTATTACCTCGACCCGCAGCCGGATAAGTTTACCTCCGAAGTGCGCAAGATGAGCCAGAAAGGAGATCTTGCCAAGGTGGATGGGCAGCAACCATTGATCGCCTTTTTCAGCCGCGTGATGGCCGAAAATCCGGATAATATTTCCTCATGGATGAAGGATCTGGAGGATATTCCCCCCAATGACAAACGCGTTCTGTATAGCGCTATTTGGTTTTCAAATACCAATCAGGGTAAAGAGTTTTTTCAAAAAAATAATCTTACCGGTTACTTGAAAAAAGAACCGCCGGACATTTTGAAGATGGAGCCCGACAGCCCATCTACCCTGGATATGCTCTGGGGATATTTTATGGCAACGGGTGACCCTATGGCCATTCGCGGCGTTATCTCCGCTCTTAATCTGAGTAAGGATGAAGGAGCGCTGGCTCGATTTAAGAATACCCGAAAAACAGAAGAAGATAAGAAAGCCGCATATCTTGACGCGACCTTTCAGGCCGCCCGATCTTCGCTCACCAGTAATTGCATCCAGCATCCCAAAGTCATGGAAATCTGTGAAAGCCTCTACGGTGGTAAGGGACTGAATAAAACGGAAAGCATGGAGCTTAATAACATCCTGGCAAAAGTGGCCCCGGATCGTTACACGGCAAAGCCGACCGGGAACAGAGTGGCAGAAGTGGAAGCGACCCCAAGACCAACCCCTAAAGCACCGCCCAGGGGCATGCCTCAAACGTTGCTCTATTAATTTCCGGAGCATCCTTGAAATCTACTCTCTATCGCTATCGCATTAGCCTTGGAATTTTCATCTTCGGTCTTGTGGTAAGCGGATTGACGGCTTTTCCGCTTCTGCGCGAACTTTCGATTTTATCTGCGGCATTTGGAATTGATGATCCGGGTAATTATGCTTCCTACAGTGGGCTAAAACACTGGATTGCATTTGTGCATTTTGGATTAAAGCAAACTTACACGTCGTTTCCATTCATCGCTTATGGGACGGACTGGCTGGCATTTGGCCATCTGATTATCGCGCTTTTCTTTATAGGTCCCTTTATGCATCCGGTGCGCAACGCGTGGGTGTTATATTGCGGATTGATGGCCTGCGCGGCCGTAATCGTGCTTGCATTGGTTTGTGGACCGATTCGACAGATTCCCTTTTACTGGCAGATGATCGATTGTTCCTTTGGAATCGTCGGTTCCCTGCCGTTGCTTTATTGCATTTTTTTGACCCTCAGACTGCGCAAAGAAAATTCACCGTAGCTGTCTTGACGAAAGGAGTCTTACCCGAAAGAAAGGCAGAATGAAGATATCCCTGAAATTGATTGCCGCGTTCCTGTTGATAATGACGGGCACTACCTTTGCGCAGACGGAAAGCAGAGTCCTGCCCCCGGCCGCGCAGTTGCCCGGTGAAAAGGAAGCGGTTTACATATCGGACTCTCCTGATAAAAAACTAAGCATCCATGTGCGCCAGCTCAGGGAAGGGGCCAATGATTGCTTTGTGGAAATTGTGCAAAGTTCGGATGGTAAAGTTATTCAGTCCCTTCACTGGCCGCACGCACAGTCTGTACACGTTTTATGGAATGCCAAAAGTAACCTCGTTGCTTTGAACTGGCACGAAGGAGATAAAATTGGCCATATTGCAATTTTCTATGCCTCGGCGATTGGATTGCAGCGCCTTTCCGTGCCGGAGATGTTTCCGCTACAGGATTTTCTTTCGCAAAAAAGCGCCTTGCGATCTGTTCATCCCTACCGACAGATATTTAATCTGTGCGCGTGGGTGGATAACCGCAATTTGCAATGTGTGACAACAGCCATTTTCCGGGAAACGAATCCAAAAGTGCGAAAAAATGTAAAGCCTGAGGAGGGATTCCGCACAGTTTCCTATGAATTTGTAATTAAATGCTACAAAGACCGTGCCAAAAAAGTTTCTTCAAAGCGAATATTCAATAAATGGAAGAGTGGCTATTGATGGAGTTTCACTGCAAATTATTGCGCGAAGCGCAAACGGAAGCAGAATTTGTTATCGGAAAGTAAAAAGTATTCCAAACTTCCTTTTAATTCCTTCATACACATGGCGACCATAAAGAGGCTGGGATCTATGTTATTTTTATCGCCGTTAGGCAGTGCGCTACTACGATTAAATATAAGGTGAAGTGCGGTTTGATCTTTTTCAGGAAGCTTTAGCCCTTCGCTGATAATGTCACAAAGCCAACCGATTTTATCTCGTTCTAGCGTGAGGGTAATAGCGGATTTAGGCGGAGAGGATTTTATGGCATTTGAAAGAAGATAGTCTATCGATTCTGCCAGATAGTCGTTTATAAGAAGAATAACGGATTTTTCAGGAAAGGTGCATTGAATAGAGACTTCTCTGTCCGCAAGTGTTAAACGCATTTGCTCTGCAGAGGTGGTGAGAGTTTTGCAAATATCTTCCTCGAAGAGTTCGATGCGGGGAGCAGTCTGTTTTATGAAATCGGAATTTTCGAGAACATCGATAAATGTAATCATCCGAGCACAGGCATCAGCAATGCTTACTAGAATACGAGTTGAGCGTTCAGAATGGGTTTCTTCACGCTGAAGAACCTTGAGCAGATCACGCATTCCAAATAACGGACTACGAAGATCATGTACCGTATCGGTGATGATTTTATGAAAGCGGGCGTCCGATTTTCCCCGCGACATGATTAGGATATCCTTCCGGTGCGAATAAAATCCGCCGCGCGCTGTTCGAGCGCACGAGCGGTATCCGAGCCCAGCTTGTTTTTGAGCCGCTCTCGGTAGGTGCTTACGGTCTTTACGCTCAGGTTCAATTCGGTAGCGATTTTGCCGGTAGCCATTCCTGCGCCCACAAGGCGCAATACCTGAAGCTCGCGATCGGAAAGGTCATCAATGGCGGAGGAGGTTTTAATGCCGCTGGCCATTTTTTGAAACATGACGCTCTGTACCTCTTCGCTTGCATAGCGTTCGCCCCGAAGCATGACGGTGAGGGCATCGGGCACTTTTTCGATGCCTTCATCCTTCATCATGTATCCGCCTGCGCCGCACTGGAAGCATCGCTGAGCATAGACTCTCTCGTTCTGTGCGGTGAAAATGAAGATGAGCGCCTTTTCATTCAGCGCGTGCATATCCTTGAGCATTTCAAGATCGTCCCGCCCGCCGAGTCGGAGATCAAGGATGATAATATCGGGACTCAGGGTGCATGCCATTTCGCAGGCTGTGTGCACATCGCCAGCTTCTCCACAAATTTCGAAACGCGAATCTTTTTCCAGAAGAAGATTCAACCCAAAGCGAACCACGGGATGATCGTCTACAATCAGGATTTTCAACTTAGCTGTCACGATCATCGGAAAATACCGTTTTATCGTGTCAGGCGTCGAGAACCGACGCGGAAATTCGCAATAAATCGATAATCGAAATGTAACAATCGTGTCATATCGTGTGGCTTACAAAAGTTATATTCAATATTTTACGCTGTAGATAAATGCCAGCAGGAGGAGAACTTACAAAAATATTTACGGTGCAATGAGGGCCGAAAAAATTGTATTTGTCTGATAATTCCATGAGGTAACTAAGGAGTTGTGCGGTCTTTGCGATATATAGTAAGGGTGCATTGTTCCTGTTTCTACATTTTATAATGATTGCTTCTCATCGCTTTTTTCCACAAACCCTATTTCCTGTCATGGTATTTTTTGTGGCTTGAGTGGACGCCTTCATGCCCAGACTAATATGATATGGTGGCCGAATGGTTCAGGAGTTCCAGCCATCTGTTCGAAGACATGAAGAAGGTCTTCAAGAACGAGACGGGCCGTGTCTTCATCTTCCCCTCGTCGGGAACCGGCGGCTGGGAATCGGCGATGACCAATGTGCTCAGCCCGGGCGACAAGGTGCTGATGTCGCGCTTCGGCCAGTTCTCGCATCTGTGGATCGACATGGCTGAACGCTTCGGCATGGACGTTGACGCCATCGATTGCGAATGGGGAACCGGCGTTCCGGTCGAGATCTACGCCGAGCGGCTGGAGGCCGACAAGGCGCACCAGATCAAGGCTGTGTTCTGCACGCAAAACGAGACCGCGACCGGCGTCACCAGCGATGTCGCCGCGCTCCGTGCAGCACTCGATGCTGCCGGTCACCCCGCACTGCTGTTCGTCGACGGCGTGTCGTCGATCGGCTCGATCGATTTCCGTCAGGAAGAGTGGGGCGTCGACTGCGCCGTCAGCGGCTCGCAAAAGGGCTTCATGCTCCCCCCCGGACTGGGCTTCCTGTCCGTCAGCCAGAAGGCGCTTGCAGCTGCCAAGGCCGCAAAGCACCATCGCTGTTATTTCTCCTTCGACGACATGACCAAGGCCAACGATACCGGCTATTTCCCCTACACGCCGGCAACCCAGTTGCTGCGCGGCCTGCGCGCCTCGCTCGACCTGATCGCCGAGGAAGGGCTCGAAAACATCTTCGCCCGCCATCACCGGCTTGCCGGCGGCGTGCGCAAGGCAGTCGACGCCTGGGGCCTGCGCCTCTGCGCCAAGGAGCCGAAGTGGCATTCCGATACGGTCAGCGCCATCCTGGTTCCTGAAGGCATCGACAGCGCCGCCGTCGTCCGGCGGGCTTATCAGGCCTACAACACCTCCCTCGGCGTCGGCCTCAGCAAGGTCGCCGGAAAGGTCTTCCGCATCGGCCATCTCGGCTGGCAGAACGAAGTGATGGTCTGCGGCGCGCTGTCGGCTGCCGAAATGGCGTTGCTCGACTGCGACGTCAAGCTCGCG
Organism: Chthoniobacterales bacterium; assembly: GCA_039918055.1. Classification (GTDB taxonomy): domain Bacteria; phylum Verrucomicrobiota; class Verrucomicrobiia; order Chthoniobacterales; family JBDTJR01; genus JBDTJR01. Next base: position 822 of record JBDSIH010000361.1, on the reverse strand, counting down.
CCTGGCTCAGGCGTCGGCGCGGCGATCGAGCATTTCCGCCTTTCGGAGAAAACCATGCTCGCCAAGGCGGCATGACCGGTCAATCGGGAGGAAAAGATCATGAGTCACACCATCAACCATCTTCGCAAGCTGCGCCTCCAGCGCAGCGAGCTCGCGGTTCCGGGATCCAGCCCCGAGATGATCGACAAGGCGGCCAACAGCACCGCTGACTTTGTCTTCCTCGACATCGAGGACGCGGTCGCCCCACCGGACAAGGAGCGCGCGCGCAAAAACATTATCCAGGCGCTGAACGACATCGACTGGCGCGCCAAGGGCAAGACCGTTTCGGTGCGCATCAACGGCCTCGATACGCATTACATGTATCGTGACGTGGTCGACGTGATGGAACAGGCCGGCGACCGGCTGGACACGATCCTGGTGCCGAAGGTCGGCGTCCCGGCCGATCTGTACATGGTCGAGGCCATGGTCAACCAGATCGAGATGGCGAAGGGCTTTCGGACGCGTGTCGGCCTCGAGGCGTTGATCGAGACGGCACTCGGCATGGCCAATGTCGAGGCGATCGCCGCCTTCCCGGGACGGCTGGAGGCGATGCATTTCGGCGTTGCCGACTATGCCGCAAGCTGCAAGGCGCGCACGGTGAACATCGGCGGCCTCAACCCCGACTATCCCGGCGACCAGTGGCATGCCGCGCTCTCGCGCATGACGGTTGCCTGCCGGGCCTACGGCCTGCGCGCCATCGACGGTCCGTTCGGCGACTTCTCCGATCCAGACGGCTACATCGCTGCCGCCCGGCGCGCCGCAGCCCTTGGCATCGAAGGCAAG
>JBDSIH010000360.1:0-1525 GCA_039918055.1 Chthoniobacterales bacterium | reverse complement strand
CGGCGCAATCCACGGCAGCGCATGCGCGTCGGCCACATCGACCTCGCAGATCGTGCTGAAGCGTTCGTTTTCGACCGAATATTCATGAGGAACTCCACTTTTGAAATCCCTGGCGATGATTTTCATCGGGTTCATTCAACCAAGCTTCCGACGTGTGGGAAAGCTGGAATTTCAGACGGGCAGGGCGGCGGGTTCATCGGCAGCATGCGGCTTGCGGCGTTTTGTCAGCCGGTCGAGATAGAGATAAATAATCGGAGTCGTGTAAAGCGTGAGCATTTGGGAAACGGCTAGACCACCGATGATCGCGATTCCCATGGGCTGACGCAGTTCACTGCCATCGCCATGTCCGAATGCCAGCGGAAGCGCGCCAAGCATTGCGGCGAGCGTAGTCATGATGATGGGACGAAACCGAGTCATACACGCCTGATAGATCGCGATTTCAGGGGCGAGATTATCTTTGCGTTCCGCTTCAAGGGCAAAATCCACCATCATGATCGCGTTCTTTTTCACGATACCGATTAGCAGGACAATGCCGATCATCGCCACTACGGAAAGCTCATAACCGCCGATCTGAAGTGCAAGCAGTGCGCCGAGCCCCGCAGAAGGCAGCGTGGAAAGAATGGTGATAGGATGAATCAGGCTTTCGTACAAAATTCCCAGTACGATATAGACAACGATAATAGCGGTAATAATCAGCAGCAACTGGGAGGAGGCCGTATCCTGAAACGCGCGTGCCGTGCCCTGGAAACTCCCGCGTATCGTTGTCGGCATATGAATTTCCCTGGCGACTTTGTTGACGATCTCCGTTGCCTTCCCAAGTGAAACGCCGGGGGCGACATCGAAGGAAATTGAAATGGCAGGGAATTGCCCCTGATGCGGAACAGCAGTCGGGGTATTTGAAGTGACGAATTTTGCAATGGAACTTAGCGGCACCTGAACGTTGCCGCTGGAGCGAAGATAAATCTTATCCAGCGATGAGGGGTCCTGTTGAAATTTGGGATCCGCCTCGAGGATGAGATGGTATTGATCGTTGGGTGTGTAGAGGACAGAAACCTGCCGCTGGCCAAATGCGTTATAAAGCGTGCTGTCAATTTGATCGGGCTGGATTCCCAGTCGTGCCGCCGCATCGCGGTCAACGACGACATTGGTCTGGAGCCCGTTGAATTGCTGGTTGCTGCTTACACCGCTTAGTTGCGATTGCTTCTGCAGGCTCGCTACCAGCTTTGGAGCCCAATAAGTAAGATCAGCGATGCTGGAGCTTTCAAGCGAGTAAATATAGAGCGCCTTGCTGCTGCGGCCGCCGACACGAATATCCTGCACAGGCTGAAGAAAAAGGGTAACGCCGGGAATTTTTGACGTCTTTGCGCGCAGTCGCGCAATCGTTTCCGTAATTTTGTCGCGGCGTTGGTCACGGGGCTTCATGGTAATGTAAAGTCGCCCGGTATTGCTCCCCTGGCTTCCGCCGCCATTACTGCCGATGAAAGATCCCACGGATGCGATGTCTGGATCGTCCACTACGATTTGC
>JBDSIH010000359.1:0-4647 GCA_039918055.1 Chthoniobacterales bacterium | reverse complement strand
ATTCAGCACATCCTTTGGATTCTGAAACGGGCAGGCCGCGGTGACCATTTGCAGGCGGCGATCCGTAGCAAGCGCTTTGGCCAGGCGCTCAATCAGCTTTGGCTCAATAAGGGGTTCATCTCCCTGGACATTGATAATATTTTGAACTCCCTTGAGCCGTTTCGCGACTTCGGCAATACGGTCGGTTCCAGTTTCATGCTTTGGCGAAGTGATGGTAACTTCCGCACCGAAATCAAAACAAGCCTCGGCGATTTTCATGTCGTCGGTCGCAATTACCACCATGGACACGGACTTCGCTTTGCAGCAGCGTTCCCAGACATGCTGAACGAGCGGTTTACCCGCGATAAGGTGGAGGGGCTTACCGGGAAAACGGGTGGATTTCCAACGGGCGGGAATAATGACTGCTGTTTTCATCGCGTATTTTTAAGAATCAGAGAGGCGGCATCCACAAGATCAGGAACGGTAAAGTCTGGCGGCGATCCGGCGTAATTTGCGCCGTAGCCTGTTTGGACAAGAATAGTCCTGCACCCGACGGCTTTTCCGCAGGCGATGTCGGCTTCTTTATCGCCAATAAAAAACGACGCTTTCAGGTCGAGGGCCAAGTCGCTGGCCGCTTCGAGAAGCATGCCGGGCTCAGGCTTGCGGCGCGCTGAGGGTTTATCCGGCGTATCCGGGCAAAAATACGTCGCGTCGATCAGGCCATCAAGCTGCCGCTGCAATTCCTCGTCCACGGCGTGATATTCTGCCTCGGTAATCAGCCCCCTGCCGATTCCGCTCTGGTTGGTTATTACTATGCACTTCCAGCCCGTCACACGCAGAGCGCGCAGAGCGCTGGCGACACCGGGGAAAACCCTCACCAACGCGGGATCTTTGCAGTAATGCACTTCCTCCATCAGCGTGCCGTCGCGATCGAGAAAAACCGCGCGGTTTAATGCATCAACCCCCATTTTTATCAAAACTCGCTACCAGTTCGTCCCGCGTTAACGTGGCGGTACCCAACTTACCGACGACAACGCCGCTCGCGTGATTGGAAATTTCCGCCGCTTCGGAAGGCGTGGCCCCAGCCGTCAAAGCCAGGGTAAACAGCGAAATAGCCGTATCGCCCGCACCAGAAACGTCGAAGACTTCCTGCGCCCGGGTGGGTGTATGGTAAGGCGGCTTGTCGCGCTCAAACAGGATCATCCCCTGCTCTCCCAGCGTGATCAGGAGGGATTGGGTATCCCATTGTTTGAGTAATTTGGCACCCACATCCAAAAGAGGCTGATCTTTCAGCGGTTCGGTCTCCGAAGAAAGAATCGGAATGTGAGCGGCATTAAAGGCCTCCCCGCGATTCGGCTTCACCGCAGAGACTTTGGACCACTCGATAGGATTCGTCGGATTTGGATCGACGGTAAGAATCTTTCCCCGTTTGTGCGCTTCTTCGGTAAGCAGGTTCACAAACTCCTGGGTCACGAAGCCCTTGCCGTAATCCTCTATAATAATGGCGTCCACCTTCTCAAAAAGGGGCTTTATTTTTTCGATGGCCTGCTTAAAGGCCTCGCCGGATAAACTCATCCTTCGCTCCCGGTCCACACGAACCATCTGCTGATGCCGGGCGACAATCCTTGTCTTTACAATCGTGGAAAACTCCGGCGAAACGACCAATCCATCCGTGGCGATCTTTTCTTCATTGAGTAGAGCCGTAAGCCGTCCGGCAGCGGCATCCGCTCCCACCCAGCCACAGACATGGACGTCGGAACAGAATTCCCGAAGATTCCGGGCCACATTGGCAGCTCCCCCGGGATACCAGGACTCATGGGATACCTCTACGACAGGCACCGGTGCTTCAGGGGAAATACGGCTGACATTGCCCCAAATAAACTCGTCAAGCATTACATCGCCCACAACGAGCAACCGGAGACTAGCCGCCTTATCAAGAATATGCTGTAATCGTTCAAGATTCATCGCTTATATGGCATGTATTAAGCCAAGTGATTTTTACCACGAAGCAAAAAAGAAATTTAAAAATGGAAAAGATTAAAATAATCGGCGCTCTCCTTGGTCTAATTTTCGTCACTCCCCTGTGTGCGGAAGAGAGCCCCCAGCAAATTGACCTCTCAAAATTTCCTGCAGCCTCGGTGGATAATGTCGTTGTCCCCGTCCCTGGAGAAATCTTCGTGGTGCTTGATAAACTCGGCGCTCCCAAGTGGCGGGATGAAATGCGCACCGAAGAGATCAAACCCGTTTCAGACCGCGCACAGATCGCCCTTTTACTCGGAACGGTCATCGCGGATGGCTTTGTAGCGGTGGAAGCGGAAGACAAGGAAGCGGTGAAAAACATCGGCAAGGAAGTTTTACGCCTCGCCGAGGCTATCAATGTCCGCAAATCCGTCATTACCCGCTGCAAGAGCATCACCGACCAGGCCGATGCCCGTAAATGGTCGGCGGTCCGCCAGGAATTTGATGGCGCGCTGCACGATGTGCGTGCCGCCATGCAGGAGCTGAATGATGACGATCTCGCACAGCTCGTCAGTCTCGGCGGCTGGGTACGCGGAACCGAAGTTTTGACATCCGTCGTGCAAAAAAATTATAGTGTGGATGGCGCGGATCTCCTGCATCAGCCGGGCCTCATTAACTACTTTGACAAACGGATCGATACCATGAACCAGAGACTGCGGAAAAACTCCCTGGTGGAACGCATCCAGAGAATGCTCGGAAAAATCCGTCCGCTCATAGGAGACCGGGATGGTGCAACCATTTCTCAGGAATCCGTAAAACGAATCCACAGGATGTCCGCCGAAATGGTAAACGCAATCAAGGAGGGCAACTAAAGTGAACTCCTCAAAACGCAATTTGTTTAAGTTTGCTCTTATCTGCCTCGGAGCACTGGCATTCAATGCACAGGCCTCGGTGGACGATGCACTCTCCTTTGCCCACGAAGCGGCGCATCCCTACGTTAAGCAGGGCTATGTGGTCCGTGAAGACGCATGGGGCGGCGATCTCGGCGTCAAGGATCAACAGGCCGTTTCCGTTCAGCTTTTCAAGGGCAACGAATACTGGTTCTGGGGCGCGAGCGATACCAAAGCAGCCGTATTGAGCGTTCGTATTTATGATTCCACCGGCAAGATGGTGGACGCGGACTCCTGGCAGAAAGGCCGTTTTGCCGCCACCCGCGTGGTGCCTAAGCATTCCGGTAATTACTTCGCGATTGTGACGATTGTAAAATCTCCCGTGGAGCGCACCCATTGGGCACTCGTTTACGGCTATCGTTAAAAGATGGCCGCTAAACCCGAACATCTTACTCTCGAATTCGAAAACGCACGGGTCGTTCAGGCGCTTTACGGCGGCGATGAGCGTCTCCTCAAATTGATGGAGGCCGAACTTTCCATCCGCATCACCACGCGTGATGGCTGGCTCAAGATGGAAGGGTCGACGGAAGATATCGAATCCGGCAAACGCGTTTTTGAACAGCTCGAGGAAGCCCGCCAGCGCGGAGTCACAATCGGTCGCAATGAATTTCGCTACGCCCTCGGAAGCATGACTTCGAAGAGCGGGGAGAATCTCTCCGGTCTCCTGAAGACACGCCTCGTCTGCTCGGCACGCAAGCCTCCTGTCGTTCCCAAGACCAAGGGACAGCAAAGCTATCTCGAAGCGATCATGAAGCACGATATCGTCTTCGGTATCGGCCCTGCCGGAACCGGAAAGACCTATCTTGCCATGGCCGCCGCCGTCTCTGCGCTCAAGCAGGATAAGGTGGCACGCATCGTGCTGACACGTCCCGCTGTCGAAGCCGGGGAAGCACTCGGATTTCTACCGGGCGATCTTCAGGAAAAAATCCTCCCTTACCTGCGCCCTCTCTACGACGCCCTTCACGACATGCTGGAAGTGGACGAGATTCAGAAATACATGGATCGCGGGGTCATCGAAATCGCCCCCCTTGCCTATATGCGCGGGCGCACGCTGAACCATTCTTTCGTCATTCTAGACGAAGCGCAAAATACCTCCACGGAGCAAATGTTCATGTTTTTGACCCGCCTTGGAACCGATTCCAAATGCGTCATTACCGGTGATCGCACACAGATTGACCTTCCAAGGAACAAACAAAGTGGATTATTAGAGGCGGCCATCGCCCTGGAAAACGTCGAGGGAATCGAGTTTAACTTCTTCCAGCAGAAGGACGTAGTCAGGCATCCCCTCGTTCAGGCGATCATTAACGCGTATGAAAATCATCGCGAAGACTTGCAGGATACGCGTTCCTGAAGTTTCTTATACGGTATAATCGCAAAGCTGTTAATCCGGTATGTTAAAGTTTTTTAAACGTAAGCGCCTTGTTGATCAGGGCCTTGCCTGCAAAAAGACACGACGCACGCATAAGACCAGTGACTTTTTCCGCAGTCTGGAAAGTAACTGGAGCATTCAGCTTATCGTCCTCGCCGCATTTCTCGGTGGACTCGCATTTCTAATATTTACCGGCGACTCCCCGGAAACGCTGAAACGTTTTCTGATATGTGTGCTGATTGCCAGCGCTGCCATTTTTCATTTCTGGGTGAATGATCCCATCATCCTTCGCCGCAACTCACGACTTCTGTTAAGCCTGTTCATCCAGTTCTGCCAGCTTGGCCTGATCAAAATTATTTATCTCGAAACGCAACGCGGCGTTCTCTCTCC
>JBDSIH010000358.1:0-1806 GCA_039918055.1 Chthoniobacterales bacterium | reverse complement strand
GGCATCTACTTTCGCCTTGGCCATAAGTGCATTGATTGCGCCCGATGATGCCGCGTAGGCATAGGCCTTTTCAGGGTCGAATTTCTCATTCCTGCGCTCGGCGGTTTGTTTCGCATCGTCCCATCCCTGCTGAAAACCCTGGCTATCCAGGGCGAGAAGCCCGATGCCGGGAAGCGATGCTGCGACACTTTGCGGAACCAGAGAGCCTGCGCCATGCAGCAATTTTCCCATGAAGGAATCGGCAAACTGCGGGTTGACGTCATAGACATTGCGATAATGTTCACGCGTTTCATCGAAGCGCTGGCTGTAGCGCTCATATTCGTCCGCGATAGATCGCGCGGTTTCGTTATAGGGAAATGCCTCGCGTAATTGCTGCGCGGCTTTGGTGTAGAATCCCTGCCCTGCCGCGAGGGTGGTATCCGTCATTCCGCCCATCGCGGAGTTGAAGGCATTACCCGCAAAGGAATGCTGATGCAAGGCAGTTTCCGCATCACGAGCCTGTTGTTGAAGTTGCCGCAGAGTATCGAGCTTCTTCCCGATTTCCAGCAATTGATTATCATTATGCTGCGGCATGTTCGGATGGGACTGGCGCAATGTATCAGCATAGTCCCGCCCTAGCTGAATGAGACTTGCTTCAGATGTCGGATTTTCAGGCACGGCACCATTTACATCCAGCAATGGCGGAGGCGATTGCTGTGCCTGGGCGCGTTGTTTATTCAAAGTAAAAAAAGCCTTATCCGTTACTGGTGATTTCCCAAAATTGATCTGGGCGAAGTGATCGCGCCAGATGGGATAAGTGAATTCGCTGATATTCTCCGGCGGAACATTTAGCCGCAGGGAAATGGCAGCGAGATTTGCCCTGGCCGCATAGTTGCGTTGCGGGTCCGGACTGAAGATCGGAAACCGCAAATCACTTTGTTCCTGAAGTATATGGTTTCCACCTTCAGGCAGATCGGGGTAATTCAAATAATATTGATGCAGATCCGTGGATACCGGTACGGCTGGCAAATCCGCAGGGGGAGGAGAAACCTTCGGAGCATCTATATGCACAACAAACTGATCGCTGATATTGGTCTCAGTATCTGGAAGCTCAGGCGGCTCTCCGGAAGGAGCCTGCTCTTGCGGCAAACTATCCTGCACAGCTGTTGGCGAATCTTCTGCTTGCGTATCAGTATCCATTGCGGGAAATAAATTGTTGGGTCTTGCTTCTGTCCATGACGGGACTAATGGCTTCATCAAACCATGTCTGTATGTCTTTCCTGCTGGCCTGCGGGTGATCCTGTGCCCAGTTAGCGAAAGAGACTTTTAAATCATCCGCATCGAAAAAGGCTTTCTGATCGTCGGGCTTTCCAAAAGCTCCGGTCGCTACAAGATCATCGATACCCTGGAATAATTTACCCTGCATATTGCCAGCGGCTTTCGCAGAATCATCGAGTTCGCCCTGGAGATATTTGCGCGTGCTGGCCGTCATGGGGATGGCGCTCATTTGACGATCAAGCGCGTTTTTCTGGCTTTGCATGGCATCGCCCGCGGGCTGGTAGTTTGCGATGGCGGTGCGTAATCCCGTAATGGCCTGCGAATCCGGCGGGAGTGACTTAGTGGCCGCCAATTGCGCGACGCTTTGCAAATCCGCCTCATCGAGAATATCGCCATGCTGCTGATTATATTTCCGGACATCTTTGTCGGATAAGAAAGCGCCACTGAGGACTTGTGCGCTGAGGTCGCGCCGGGCGCTGATCTGCTGAGTATTGAGTTGCGTCTGTGCATTGGTGCGGGCCTGCTGGATTTCCTCAGGGGTGAGCGGAT
>JBDSIH010000357.1:0-5680 GCA_039918055.1 Chthoniobacterales bacterium | reverse complement strand
GCGGCGATGTAAGATTGCAGCGTCTTCTGTTTACCAGGAAGTGCGTGTGTGGAATGCGTGGATAGCCGCTTAATCAGATAATCCCGCCTCTGAGGAGGCGTCATGCTGACGAAATCCGTTTTACTCGGGGAAAGCTTCTCTGTTTTTGGTGCTGGCTTCGCAATCGCACGACCCGGCGTTTTCGCCGGAGCTTTCGTCCTTACCGGCGGCTTTGCGGGAGTTTTCGTCGCAGCTTTGGAAGATGGCGCCATGAAGACATCACTTCTCTCCGCCTTGAAGCCATTCGCATTCAGATATTTTACCAACGGATCAAAGCCCGTATCCTTTGAAGTGATGTGAACCGAGGCTCCCGGCACCTCCGTCGTGATGCGCCCCATCTGATAGGCGATGTGAAAATCCAGCGCATTTTTTCCCGTGCCTCCGCAGGGGATAAGCTCGATCTGCCCCGCGTGCTTGTGGATTTTCGCGACCAGCTCAAAGGGCAATCTCGTCTGCCGCACACCAATGAAAAGAAAGACTTTAACCGGAAGCCCCACGATCTTATCCAGATCGATCGCCTGCGTATTCTCGTAATCCACAAAGTAATATTTCATAGGCTGTCTCTAGTTAGCAAAATTCCCCACCCGCGCCTAGTTTCATCATCGCGCAATTTATGAATAACGCCTCAGATGGAGGGGCGAGCTCCGCCTCGTCCATTCCGAGGTGGCATTACACCGCTCTTGTTTCCTTATAGGAAAATGAACTACTTCCGCTTTGCGACCTCCACGATCAGCGGATTGTGATCCGAGCCGTAATCATTCCCTATGGATCGTGTCAGCACATCCAGCGGAGCGGAAATTAACATCTGATCAATCGGAATCGCGAAAACCCATGAGCTTCGCATCCATGTAAGAGAAATACCAAAGCCACAGGCCGAATCTTTCACCCCTGTGTTGCCCAGAATTTCCGCAAACCAAGGAGAGAATGCCGACATGTTGAAATCTCCCATCATGATGACACTCTCATCATGCCTCGCTCGCATCGCACGGGAGATTTCATGCAGTTCATCATTCCGCGCAGCGGACGCCGCAGCTCCGACGGGCGGCAGAGTATGCACCCCGAAGAAGCGATAGCTGCCCCCGTCGATTGCGACCTCAAATTCCACATAGGGGATTTCGGAATCCCCAAACGAATGCACCTCTCTGCTGCGAAAGGGATGCTTGCTGAAAACCGCGATCCCGAAATTATCCAGGCGAGGTTCTTCGATCCGGTAGGGATACCGTGTATGCAGCTCCTCCGTTTCCCGCAACATCGCCGGGCTGAGCTCCAGAAGAAGAACAACATCCGCATTTTCCGAAATCAGAAATTTCCGAATACCTGCAAAATTTGTATTGGCAGAATTCACATTGAAGCTGATCACCTTGATCGGTTTTTCATGGGCGGCACTTTTACCGGAAAAATAATACGGCCACAGCGGTGCCGCCAGCACCAGCGTCATCACGCAGCAGAACAAGAATACCCGCATGCGTTTCAAAAAGAAAAAAACCAGGCCCGCGACAACAAAGTAAGCAATGTATTGAAGCCGGAAATGCGAAAAAAGATCAAACAACCAATACGTCTTCCCAAAAAATCCCATCACCGGAAAAATCACCGAAAGAAACAACGCCACCTCCATCACACCTATGAAACGAACACAGACTGAAATTTTCAGATTCCGCACGGCATTCATTGAATTACTTTAAAGAAATCTCCCCCAGCTCAAGCACCGCAGGCGTGTCCGCATTGATCTCAAAAGGCACATCGCGCTGTGCAAACTCAATGCCATCCGGAATACGATCTGGATTTTTTTCCCGTTGATCCATGCTGGATGCGACCCGGAATACATACTTTCCGTACGGCAGACCATTGAATACCCCCGGCTCAGGATCATAGTAGTTTATATTCGTAACGACCTTTCCACCACAGAGAAGCTCTCCGGTGACCGAGTAGCGGGACGGGTTTTCCGGCAGCTTCAATTTATAGGTCACGTCCACTCCCGGGTTTAGCGATACATCCAACGCACCTCCGTCGATAGGCATATTCCACTTCAGGTAAGTCTCCGCGCCGTGCAAATAAACCTTAAGCTGATAGACGCCCGGCTGTAAGTTCAGGTGTGCATTTTCGCCTGCAGCTATTTCCGCCTTTACCTCAACAATACCCATGAACAATTCCTCATCCGTCTGCATCTGCAGCGAGAGGGAAATTTTCCTGCCTTTAAAAAAATCCGCACTCCGGGGGAGTTTAAAATGGATGTCGAAAGGCCGGGTCGCGATATTTACCACCGTCAGGACATCGAGCTTTTCGGGCGTGGGGATGCGTTTCTCAAAAATCATATCACCCGGCGAAGTTCCCTGTGGGGTGTAAAATCCGATATTCGTCGGATGAAATGCGGGATCGGTAAGGTATTGCCGCTCTAGCTTGATCACTCCACGACCGTCGGTTTGAGAATCAGTGCCGCTTCTTAAAGATCGTTTTTTCCCGCCCACTATCCAGTTCACTTTTGCATTTGCATAAGGTTTGCCATTCACCTTGATCACAAAAGAAACCGGCACAGGCGCGGGTGGAGGCTTCACACTTTCTCCCATGAGCTCCAGCGTATCCTTCGCGTCTTTGACAACCGACGGTGAAGGATGCTGAAGCATCCGCTTCAGAATGGGAATCGTATCGCGCCGATGCAGGGTATGCAGGGCCCACGCGATTTTTTCCGTTGTGGCAAAAGCAGTATCGGGCGCGCTCCATTTCCCAAAGAGGCGCAGAATATCCTGCTGCGTCTTTTCCGGCACAGGAGTCGCGTTATATCTTAATATGGTATACGAACTCGAAGATCCAAACCACACATCCTTCAATGGCTGCGGGGAAACAAATGCCGCAAGAACGCGGGCATAATCCGCGCCGTTATCCTGCCCATTCTCTCCATCAGTCGGTTTCGGATAAGTGGCCAGCTCCATGAGAAGCCGCACACTTTTTTCAGTGCCATATCCTCCCAGCGTTTGTAGCAAGCCCTCCCGATTCTGCTTATAGTTTCCCAGGATATCCGTATCCACCAGAGCACCGATGGCAGCCTCCTCGGTATCCACTCCTATCCGTCGCAAAAACTTGTCCACTCCGAAGTCGGATCTGCGCTCCATCAGCATTCCATTGGAATAAACATTCAGCGCCGCCCCTGCCGCTTCCTGATACCGCTTCTCCTGAAGCAGCGCGAGAAACACCGCCTGTGAAAGCGGTACATAGAACATATCACTGCCCGTCCCGCACCAGCCGCTCCAGCGAAAACGCAGGAAATCCTCCACGCGCACTTGACCCGGAGTCAGCAGCATCGCATCAAGGAGCTTTGTGAAGTTTTCCTCATTGGTCTGTACCCCGATCGTAGGCTTATTCACGGGATTTTCCACGAGTGCACGCAGTGGCCCCTCGAGCGTCCGGTAAAACTCCCAATATCTCGCAAGCTCGGGCGGAAAATCTTTCGGAAGTATTTTTTCACTTTTCGGGGCTGCTGGAAAGTTGAGGATCGCAGGCTGAATCTTTGCTATCTCCAGCCGGGTCGCAAGCGCACAAATCGATGCAAAATACCCCGCGTGTTGATACGATTCCGCGGTCGGCAGCTTTCTGTAAACATTCAGCAGTGCCGGGTATTCCTGCTCGGTGGCCTGCGAACATGCCCTGGAAAATAGCGTGCTAAAGCTCCAGTCCCTCACTGGCTTGTCCTTGGTATTTTCACGTTCCAGAAGGCGAATCATCTCCAGCGTGGAAGTCCCCTCTGGCGGATTCAGGAAATCATCCGCGCGGGTCTGCAACGTTCCGGCAAATATGCCGCATGCGATTAGTAGCGCGGATACACAAAATCTCCTCACAGCGAAAAACTTACCAAATTCCGCGCGAATGAGCAGTGAATTTTCGATTATACATTCTTTGAAGGCACATACTTAAGCATGTCCGCTTAGCTCACCGGAACGGACGCCGTGGAAGTCGCCCCTCCAATACTCAGACTACGGGGACACTGTTTGCCCATTGCTCGCCTTTATCAGGGTTTCGGCGAGGAGGGTGCGCTTGATGGGTTTGTTCATGTAGCTATCCATACCTACCTCGAAGCAGCGGCGGCGGTCTTCTGTCACGATGTTTGCGGTGAGTGCGGCGATATAGGCGTGCGGGTGCGTGGGGTCTGCGGCTTCGTTTTTTCGAATGGCAAGCGTGGCCTCGAACCCGTCCATACGCGGCATGTGGAGATCCATGAATATGAAATCCGGATGCTCGCGGCTGTGGACTTCCACGGCTTCGATGCCGTCTTTCGCGACCAGCGCCTCGTACCCGAGCTTGCGCAGCATGAGGAGAATGAGGCTGCGGTTCACATTATCATCCTCCACGAGCAGGATGCGCAGCGGGTGAAACCCCGCGAATGTCTTATCCATTAGCGTGCCCGCTTCGGGAAGAGCGGATAATGCACCTTCCGGTATACTAAGCGGGAGGGTAAAAATGAATTCGGAACCGATGCCGACTTCGCTGCGCCCGGTGAGCTTCCCGCCCATGAACTCCGCGAGGTGTTTTGATATAGCCAGCCCCAGGCCCGTGCCTCCGTATTGGCGGGAGATACTGGAATCCGCCTGTACGAAGGGCTTGAAAATATGGTCGATCTCATTTTCGGGAATGCCCATGCCGGTATCTTTCACAAAAAAATCAACGCCCACCGCGCCGCTTTCCAGCGCTTCTTTCGCAGGCCGCAGCCCTATGGTGATCGAGCCTTCCGTGGTGAACTTGATGGCATTTCCGGTAAGGTTGAGCAGCACCTGACGGATTCGCCCCGCATCATTCCAGAGAAATTCCGGCGTGGCATCGTCTATAGCGATGTGGAATTCCAGATGCTTGTCATTCGTCCCGGGCTGGAGCAGCGTGTGGATGTCGCGAACGATCTCGCGCGAGGAAAAGCGGGTCTTTTCAATTTGCAGGCCCCCCGCTTCCAGTCGGCTGAAATCCAAAATATCATTGAGAATGCGCAGCAGGGACTCGCCGCTGGTGGCGATGGTCTTTGCATAGCTCTGGCAGTCTTCCGGAAGATTCGGCGCGGCGACAAGGAGTTCGGCAAAGCCGAGGATGCCCGTCATGGGCGTACGGATTTCATGGCTCATCACAGCGAGAAACTGGTTCTTCGCATGGTTCCCTGCCTGTGCGGCCTCGCGGAGTTCCTTTTCGAGAGAGAGCGCGTCCGCGAGCGCGTCGGCGCGTTTACGTTCCTCTGTGATGACCTTGGTGAAGAAAATCAGGCCGCCAATTTCACCGCCTGCCTTCAGCCATGGCCGCGCTTCCCACTGTAGCCATTCCGTGTTGCCGTCCTCACGTATAAAGGAATCCTCATCGTTTCGCTCCACGGCACCCGCCAATACACGTTGGTGGATGTCTTTCCAGCGCTGGGGTACATCCGGAAAAATCTCGTAATGCGATTTGCCGATAATATCCCCTTCGGCAAGGTGGTAATCCTGTATCCAGCGATCACTGGTCTGGATGTAGCGCATCTTCGTATCCAGCATGGCTATGGCTGCTGGCGCGTGCTGGATGAATTGCCGGAGCAGCGTCTCACTGACCTTCAGCTCATCCGAGACCCTCCGGCGCTCGGTAATGTTACGGCTCACACCGATAAGGCCCAGCGCCTCTCCGTCCGCACCGTAATAGG
>JBDSIH010000356.1:0-1650 GCA_039918055.1 Chthoniobacterales bacterium | reverse complement strand
GATAATGGTATTGAGCATTTCCCGCTCCACCTCACGACCAGAAAAGCCGGAATCGTTTTTGATGGTGATTAATTCCCCGGGAAGCGTCACGCCGATCTGTGCACTTCCTTCGTCCACCTTGAGCTTTTCTGCGCGGGTAATGGGAAGGCGCAGGCCGATGGATATGTCGTTCGTGATATGATCACCCCCGACAGCGAGAATGCCGCTGTATTGGATCGCCCCATCGGAATAAACGATATAGTCCGTCGTGCCGCCCCCGATATCGATGACAAGGGCGCCGAGATTTTTCTGATTTGAGTCCAGAACGACTTCCGCGGAAGCGAGCGAACTTAAGACAATGTCTTCCACGTCAACCCCAATTTCCTTGATGCAGCGGATGGTATTCTGAATGCGCGTGGTAACACCGTGGATGATATGGAAGTCTGCTTCCAGGCGGTGAGCAAGCATTCCAAGCGGATTTAATACGCCATCGTGCCCATCGACGTAATATTTCTGGATGACTGCATGGAGAAAAGTGTTTTCCTTCGGAATACTTACTTCCTTTGCGCTGATTTCGACATCGCGTAAGTCGGATTCCTCCACCTCTTCGCGCTCCTCGGGAATGATGGTAGCTCCGCGACTATTGAAGCTTTGGATATGGCCTCCGCTGATCGCCACCCAGACATTCTTGATTTCAACATCACTTTTTTCCTCTGCATCCGCCAGGGCGTCATGGATACACTGCGAGGCGGTGGCAAAATCAACAATTTCGCCTTTGCGAATACCACGGGACGGAGTCTGACCGACACCAAGAATACGAATGGTCAGGTCATCACGTCCTTCCCCCACAACCGCACAGATTTTGGAGGTTCCAATTTCGAGACCGACGAAAATGTTATCGCGCGCCATTATTGAACTCGGGTTGATTTAGAAGAGGTTGAGCGTATAGCCGGGGTGGGATTTTTGGCGGGAGATGGGGCTTCCGTCATGACAAAACGCACAGGAGTATTTCGATGTACCATCAGGTTGATGCTTTCAATTTGGCGGTTGGTCTCCCGGCAATGCGTCAAAAGAAGATTCAGGCGTGCAAGCTGACCGTCTATATCGGCCAGTCCAAAAGTGAGCAGGGCGTTCTGATCGTTCATTACTTCCATGCAGTATTTTTTGCTCACATCCATGGTGCGGATTTTTAAGATACTCCCTGGAGCCATGTTATTTTTCTCAATCAACTCCAGTGCGGAAAGCAGAATAGGCAGGTTGGGCCGCTCGCCCTCGCGGAGTGATTCCACTTCCATGCCTTTGATGACGGGCAGGGACAGATATTCAGGTGCCGTAGTCTTCGGCTTCATGAGAATGCCATCCATCCCAACGAGATAGGCATTCTCAGGAGAGAAGGTATCACTTCCCATCGAAATCCAGGCCACAGGGCGACGCTGGGTAATTTGGATCTCCACCTTGTCGGGAAGGGTGCGCTCGATATGCACGCTGCTCACGCGCGGATCCTTGTTAAGATTCGCCTCTGCATTCGCAAGGTTGATGGAAAAAATATTAACGCCTTCATGAATACCAGTTTTTTTAAGAAAATCGTTTCTCGACATTGTCCCATCGAGATCTACATCCAGGCTTTTCAACGCATAGGCGGAGTTTTGAAAAAAGAATCGATTTAGAAGA
>JBDSIH010000355.1:0-2508 GCA_039918055.1 Chthoniobacterales bacterium | reverse complement strand
CCAAGAACAGCGCCCGCCCCGCCTAGCACGTCAGGACCCTAAGGTGGTCGGACGCTTCGGTTAGTGGAAATAGAGGCGCCCCCCGCCCTTCGCACATCACGGCTCAACTGGAGGGACGACTTACACGTCGTCCGTTCCGGGCAGGCGTGACTGTATCGCTGTGGTAGCACCTGAGCGAAGCGCAACAATTGTCCCAAACCCTCCCATTATTCAAATATCACATCGATCTGTAGGATGCGAAAAAGCACCCCAAGCCTCACTTCTTCACAGGTGTAGAAAGCACCTCCATCCAATGCACGATGAAGAATTTCTTCTCCGTGGGCAGGATGGCGGATGATTCCCCGAGGATCGGGCGCAGCGCCGTCGTCATCTGCAGCGTCACCAGCAGGAAAATCGCCGCCCACACATACAACTTGCCCTTGTTTTTGATACCTAGCGCATTGCCGAGATAACTCAGCAGGCGAAACCCGATCACCACGCTGATGATCCAGATCAGGAAGTGGAGAAACCCCATAAAGCCAAGGGAGGATGTCGATTGAGAAAATATCCACGCCACCGGCAGGAAGCCCACCAGCAGCAGCGCCGTCGTGCAAAGCATGGCCGCAAGCGTTCCGCATACCAGCGTGAGCTGGGCATTGCCTCCACTCAGACAAAGGAAGATGTATAGACTGGGACAACAAATCGCCGCACTCACCAGCGTGCCTACTGCGATCTTCGCTGGCGACTCAAGCCACTGCACGCCTCCCGAAAACGAACCCACCATGACTCCGTAGGCCGCGAATCCGATAAATGCCAGCGCCGTCAGCACGACAATGGAGAGTTGAGATTTTCCGTCGCGCCAGGCGGCGATGAGTTCATCGGGACGTTTTAGTAAATCCTCCAGGATGCGCGAGAGGCGTGGCTCGGAAGATTCAGCATTAGTAGGCAGTGGTATTTCGGTATTCATAATGTGTGTTTGTTAGTGTTGATGGAAAACGTGCATGAGGGCCTTGAAGATCTCCTCGAAAAAACTGCCGTGAAAAGCATCGGGCCGCAGAAACTCCACACGCAGCCGTGGACTTCCAATGAACGGGCGCAACACCCACGCAAGCTGGCTACCCAGTAATAAATTCCCCGCCAGCCATGCCAGTAATACGCGCAGCCCCGTTCTGCGATCCGGGCAAAACTGCTGGAGCAATACCTGCAAACGCACATTCGCAAGGACTCCCGCAAACGCGATCACGCCCACATGGAATAGCAAAACGACACTGTGGCTGACCACCGCACTACCATTCGCAATTGGCGGCACATTCAACATGAGGAACAACGACAACGGACTCAGCGACGCCAGGATCACCGCCGCGATGGAAAAACTGATGCCGATGGCCGCCAGCGTCTGCCGAAAAGTCAGGTTTGCGCCGAGCACGCTGGCGAAGAGCGCATTCAGCATCCCATTCCCCGCGCACGTCAGCAGCAATAACAAGGGAATCTTGATCGCCGAATACACGCCTTGTAGCGGGGAACGCCACATCCCCACCGTCGCGCCATAAAGCGCAGACCCAAGCACGATCACAATCAGGAGTCGGAGAACGGAATACCACGTCAGCTCGCGCACGCCATCCGCCAATACCTCCGCATCGCCCTGTAGCGCCTTTTTCATCCAGTGAAGAAATGGCATTCTAGCACCGTCGTATTTAATTAACTTTGTGTCGCAAAGCTCCATGGTAAAATTTTAGCGTTTTCCGATCTGAATGATTTTTTCCAGCGTGGCGATGTAATCGCGAAAGGCTTTGCGTCCCTTATCGGTGAGTTCGTAGCTCGTCTGCGGACGGTCGAGCATTTCCTTGGTGATGCTCACATAGCCCACCTGGTGCAGCGTCCGCAAATGCATGACAAGATTGCCGTCGCTCATCTTGAGCTCCTGTTTCAATTCCTGAAACGGCCAGCGCACGCGCGTGGCAAGCAGCGTCATGATCGAGAGTCTCCCCCGTTCATGAATCGTCTTATCAAGCTTGTCAAAATCCGGCATGTCACGCTTTCGATTTGGTGGCAAAACCTACACTCGCATAGATCAGGTGATACACGCCGAAGGTGGCTGCCATAAGGAGGTAAGAAAAATGCGGGGGACCAATGTCAGGAAGAAAATTACGCAGAAAAAATATGCCCACTGGGATAGCAATTCCTGTAATTAAAAATGCCCAGCCAAGCCTGACCAGAGAAACCGGAGCGAAAGCCTGCGTGCTTAGAAGAAGCAGCCCATAGGCTATGATCCATATAATCGCCATAATAATGCTACCCGTATCGCGCATGTTTATAAACATCAGGGTAATCACACCACTTAACAAAAGAATGGGAGCCGTGCATCGCAACGCCAGCAGCATCCCCGCCGAGAAGAATTTCTCTCCGCGACCCTGCGAGCCCCTCCAAAGGAAATAAAAATTTGCGCTCGCGCTGATGAGCAGAACTCCCAGCCACACTACCACGAAAGGAATATTCGGCGGCTTGAAATACGCCATGCAAACACCCACG
>JBDSIH010000354.1:0-6032 GCA_039918055.1 Chthoniobacterales bacterium | reverse complement strand
GTCACGTTTTGCGGTATTACGGCAGGGCCACTCAATCCCCCTGGATATTGCAACAGAGTCTTCCCATCTTTCGAGAGAAGCACTCCCCGGGAACTGCTGAAAATCGGATTGTCTTCGGCGGTTATGATGGCTTTGAGTTGGATGCATCCTGCCAAAGCAAGGGGTTGAACTTCGACGACGCTGGAGGAGAGAAGAAAACTGCTGGTGGGCTTTCCTTGTGGATATTTGATTATTGCCGTCTGTTGCTTGTCGAATAACACGCCGTCCTTGCTGCTGAAGTATTGATTTTCGGACGAGACTTCAATCGCCTTCAAGGCTCGACAGCCATTGAAAGGAACGCCCTCAATTTGTCTGACGCTTGCCGGGATTTTGACCGAAGGCAAAGGCGAGTAGAACTCAAAGGCGGCTTCGCCGATGGTTTCCAAACCTTCGGATAGTGAAATCCTGACCAATCCAAAGCAGTGCATGAACGCACGGCTCTCAATGGCTTTGATTCCTTTAGGAATTGAGACCGATTTCAGATCTGGCCTTCTGTAGAAGGCTCCACTGCCGATCTTAGTGACCGGCATTCCATCAATTTTCTCAGGTATGAGCAACTCCGTGACTTTACCTGGGCAGCCGGTGATGGTTATTTCGTTGTTTTCCACGGAATACTGAAATGGCTGCCCTGCCTGTAGATTGGTGCCGAACAGACAAAAACCAAAACCAAGTGCCGGAATGATGCAGAAGCGCGCTATATATAGGAGGTGTTTCATTTGAAGTTGTTAAAATAGGAAATCACAGTCTTTGCCTCGGATCGCTTGAGGACAATGGGAACAACAGGCTCTGAGATCGCGCACCCAGAGAGTAAAATCTGCTGAGGTAAGAAAGAGTGTGGGTCTCCCGATCATGCTCATTGTCGCGGAGGCCAGCACCGGAAGAATTCCGATGCTGGCGGCCACGAGTGACTAAATAGCGAACGGCTTTCACAGGGAGAATGCGGGTTGCCGGCAGAGTTGGTTGGGGTTTTAGAGGGTTTGGGAGGCTGCAATGCACTTTTCTTTGAGGATGGCTTCGGCGGCGACGGAGCCTTTGATTTCCTTGGTGAGGGTGTAGGTTCTTCTCCAGGCGGGGAGGGCTCCAAGAATTTCGGTTAGGGCTTGTGCTTTTTTGGTGCCGGATTCGATGACGGTTTTGCATTTCTCTTCGAGGCTTTTGAGGGCTTCTTGCAGAGCCTGCTGATCTGCTTCGACGATCTGTTCGGTTTTGATGGCTTCGGCTTTGGCAGCGAGCATATCGGCGAGGCTTTGGGCGCGGGTAGTTGTGCGATCACATTGTTCCTTCACTAGCTGAAGGGCTTTCTGGGCTTTGTCTCCTCGGACGTCCGTGCCCAAAGCGAGGATGGTTTTGGCCTTCGAGGTTTGTTCGAGGAGTGCTACCTGAAGTTGGGAAATGATTTCCGTAAGGGTCTTACTCTCGTTTGATTGTGTTTTTTCTAAAGTTGGGGTTGATCGGTCGACGATGCGGTCGGCGTCCGGATGGTATAGGGTGGCGGGTTCGGCGGCGTGGAGTCCCCCCCCGGCAATGAGGAGGAGGAAGGTTAGGCGTGTTTTCATGGTTTTTTGTTGCTGTTGGGTTTTTGGTTTATCTGGTATGGACGAGCGAAAAAATAACTTGATCAGAGTTCTCACTTTGGATGGACGGTGATGCCTATTAACCTCTGTGCGGTTTGTTGCCTGGGCGTTTAAACTTACGATGACTTCCGCGCTATTAGTCCGTGGCCGATCCCTCCAGTTTTTGGTGATAAAGCAAAAAAGGCGATTCTCGATCTTATTTCCCTTACTGATGCCTGGCGGAAACTGAAGGGCTTCGAGGCCAGGTCTCCAATTGTCAATCGATGGAAAAATTAAATTCATCACGCTCATACACACACGCGCAGAAAGGCGGAGAAAACGGACAAATTTTTTGCGTCTTTGGAAGAGTTAGCGATCCCCATGCGGACAGCCAAAGAGGGGAAATCAATAATTCATGCCACGCTCTAAAGATTCGAAGCCATCGGGTCCTTGCGCCTGATCGTGTTGGTCGCCCGGTCGAAAATAATTTTTTTGCCGGTTACAGGTGCCTCCAATGTCTGTGCGGGGGGGAGTTGCAGGCCATAACTCACCAATAAAGCCCGGGCCTCAAGGTGAGCGAGCGCTTCAATCGGTGAAATCCCATTAAGCACCGGATTCGCTTGTGGCGGAATCGACGGGTCCTTTTTCAGGGCCTTTTCGAAAACGCGTTTTGCCGTTTCGAGATCGCCCAGTCTGGCATGAGCCATCGAAAGAAAAAACAGCCTCCTGGAAGCTTCGGGCAGGGGTTCAAGCAGGGCGATTGCGCCTGTGTAGTTTCCTATTCGATAGGCGGCGATGCCTTCAATGGCTCTCCGCCACTCTTGCGTTCCACTAAAGTTTAATTGTGGAGGTCCGCCGGAGGATGCATCAATTTCCTTGGCTCTATCGATGGTTTTCAAAATTTCCTCGCCTTGCGCCGCGTTCTTGAGTGGAGCGAGGCAGCAGGCATTCATGGCGCGATAGAGAATATCTGGCCTGCTTGTGAAGTGCCCTCTCGCCTTTTTCGCAAAGCTAATCAGCCATTCACGGACGAGTTCATAATCTTCGGTCCTCTGGAACCAAAGCATCAGTGCCGCGTCCGTTTGAATCGCAAAGGTGTTGTCCGGGACGACTTTGGTGTATTCTCGCGCATCGGGCAGCGTGTCGATGAAGTTGTCCAGCATGCCCAGATTCGCGTAGCAGTTCAATTGATGCTCGATGGGCGTGTTTGCATCCGGATGGTTCACCCCTTTGGTCCGCGCAAGGGAAGCTTGTATCTCCTCGTAAAGCCTCAGGCTTTCATCCATCCGACCGGCCCAAATGTAGAGCTGCGCTGCGAGTTTCATGGCCTCATGCGTATCGGGATGGTCCGCTCCCAGCGTGTCTTTGAAGCGGGGTATGAGCTGTGCCAACCGAACCCGTGACTCCGTAAAAGCCTCGGTGCGTTGCAGCAAGAACACGGCGTGGAGTTCTGCCCGAAGGGTTGCCACATCATCGGGACCATATTTCTTCTGAAGAATAGCGACGGCCTCTTCTTGGAGGAGCACCGCCTGCTTACGGTAATTGCGGCCATAATATTCCATGGCAAGTTTCTGGATCGCGTCGATCACCCGCTCGTCATCGGGCGGGTACTTCGCGCGTAGATCTGCGACAAACGCATCCTGTTTCTGAAGGTCTTGCCGTTTTCGAGCCTGGATAAACGCCACGCTCTCCTCCTCAACGGATGTCTGGGGCGGGAGGGCTTGTCCTGTAGATTTGCTTGGTTTCTCACTTGCGATTTGCTTCAAGCCATCAATCTCTTGTTGAAGCTCGGTCGTTTTGGGGTGGGATTCGCCATATACGGATTTTGCGATTTCAAATGCCTTTCTCGCAATTTCCAGTGCTTGTTTAGTTTGAAAGTTCAACGCGTGGCTTTTCGAGAGAGCCTGGAGCAAGTCAACCCCGGTCGCATTTGTATCTCCGTTGGCTTGAGTATGGACCGCAAGGGTCTGCTCGCGTAATGCGACCGCTTGCTGATAAAGCCCCAGACCCTCGTAAGTGGCGGCAAGGGTCGACTTCAAAAGGATTTGCCGTTGCGGATCTTTGCTGAGTACGCCATCCATCTGGCTGGAGTTCGCCGTTAAAGCATCGACGACCGTGACCGTTCGTCCGTCGATATGCTCATTAGGCCGCTTAAAGAGATTTTGCATCAGGCTGCTCACCGCTTCGGCGTCGTCCAATGCTTTTTGTTGAGCCTGATGTGCGGCATTCGTGTCTGCAAGCGCGGCTTCTTTTTCCTGCAACGCCACCGTCAGAGCGTCCCTGGCAGCCGCAGTCTCCGTTAGCTTGTCCGATGCGAGTTTTTCCGCAGAGGTTGCACGAATTGCCAGCCATGTGCTGACGGCCGTGGCGGCGATCAGGAGTATCGCGACAAGGGTTGCCAGGCGAAACGCAAGGCGATGCCGGCGAACGAACTTTTGTAACAAATAGCGGCGGCTCGGCGGTCTCGCCTCCACCGCCTCGTCATTCAAGAAATTGGCGATGTCCTTGTAAAATGCATCCGCTGTCTCGTAACGACGCTCCCGATCCTTCTCAAGCGCCTTCATGACGACCCAATCGAGGTCGTTCGCCACCAGCCGTGCGAGCTTGCCGGGAGGCACGCCTCTGGCAATCGCGATGGAACTGCGCTCGTCGGCTTTAATGGTGGTCAGGCGCGCTGAAGGCCTGGATGGCTCAACTTCGCGGATGATCCTGCGCATCTCGTCGTAACCCGCCGTGACCAACATCTTGCGGTCAAACGGCGTCTTGCCCGTCAGGATTTCATAAAGCAGCACGCCCAGGCTGTATATGTCGCTACGGGTATCCACATCCACGGCACTGATCGCCGCCTGCTCGGGGCTCATGTAAACCGGGGTACCCACCAACTGCTCGAAGCGGGTGAACAGAGTCTGCTCGGTGAGTTTCCCCTGGATGGCCTTGGCGATTCCGAAGTCGATGACTTTAACCACGGCCTTTTCTCCATCGAGCGTCACGAGCACGTTGGAAGGTTTGATGTCGCGGTGGATGATTCCTTTTTGATGGGCATGGCCAATGGCCGAACAGAGATCGGCAAAAAGCAGGAGTCTATTTCGGGTATCCATTCGCCATTCATCGCAAAAACGGGTGATTGGAATGCCCTTCACCAGTTCCATGGCAAAATAAGGACGCCCATTTTCTGTGGCCCCGGCATCAAGCACTCTGGCAATATTGGGATGCTCCATCAGCGCGAGAGCCTGTCGCTCCGCTTCAAACCGCGAAAGAACCTCCTTGGTATCCATGCCCGGCTTGATCACCTTGAGTGCCACGGTGCGACGGATGGGGCGCGTCTGCTCTGCCATCCAAACCACGCCAAATCCTCCCTCGCCAATGCGCTCACGCAAGGTGTAGGGGCCGATTCGCTGCCCTTCCGTTTCGGTAACACAATCCTTCCAAGCTTCATGAGGATTAATCGTTGCCCCATCGGTGGCCGAAAAAAAGCGATCCGCGCTCCTCAAATCAGCGAGCATCGACTCGACTTCAGAGCGAAGAATCTGGTCGCCCCCACAGGTATTCTGGAGGTAAGCCATCCTTTCTTCCGGCTCCATATCCAAAGCCTGGAGAAAAATATCCTGTGCGATTTGATCCATGCCCTTACAACTGCGCAAAATTTGGCCGAAAACGGACAATTTTCTAATCGGATTGTCCTATGGCCCGAAATAGCCAGATTTTGGCGAGTGCCCAATGGCGTCGCACCGTTTTTTCATTGATGTCCAGCAGTGATGCGATTTCGTCGTTGCTCATGCCGCTGAAGAATCGGAGCTTCACGATTTGAGCTTTGATTTCATCCTCTGCTTCGAGCCGATCAAGGACCACGTGGACTTCCATTAGGCGCTCGTCCACGACCGAGCCATGAAGATCCAATTCCTCCAGAGGAATATCCTCCGCGCCACCTCCGCGCTTTGCCGCGATTCTGCGCCTCGCCGCATCGACCAGAATTCGTCGCATCGCTTCGGCCATGGCTCCAAAAAACTGTCCTCGATCCCGCCATTCTACAGGTGCAGACTTTTCGATTCTCAGCCACGCTTCATGGACAAGGGCTGTTGTGTTGAGCGTGTGCCAGTCCCTTTCCAGTGCCACCTTACCTGCCGCGATTCGCTTGAGCTCGGCGTAAAGCGCAGGGACCAGATCGTTGTCGCTTGTGCTGCCCCGGGTCGAATTCAGCCACTGTGTGTAGTCGTGCATGATCAGTTGATTGTTTTCGGGATGATGATTGCGAGAAAACCTCGCAATGTCACCAGCTCAGTGCGGGAATTGCGAAATGCCACGGTAAGAAATCATTCTCCTTACGCAAACTGAATTGGCGCAAATGGGGAAAGGGCAGTTAGTGCAATGGTTCAGGGTCTCCGCAGGAATGACCAGACTCGACCGAATACTTTGATGATGGCCGCTACGGTGTCGAGAACG
>JBDSIH010000353.1:0-5744 GCA_039918055.1 Chthoniobacterales bacterium | reverse complement strand
GGATTTATCGAACGCAATCCAATGCTCCATGTCCTGGATGCCACCGAAGCGATTTGTTTCCTTGTGGCGTTTATAGTAATCGTACATTTCGATTACGCGGGAATCCTCATGAAAGCGATTGATCATGAAGGCACAGAATTCCTCAAACTGCTCAAAATCCTCCACATACATCGTATGGGCGGATCCGCCGGCATAGCTGATGCTTGCGTCGCGGTAGGGCTGTATATCTTCTGTCAGATCGGCATAGCACATGACATCGGAATCGATGTAAATAAACTGCCGAATGCCGCGCGCGCGGGCAAAGTTGCGCAGGATGATCCAGCGCTGGCAGCAAAAACAGGTGTAGTCGTAATTGAGATTGGAAAAATTGATGTAATCCCGATCAAACTCCCGAACATCTTCAAGATAATCATGAAGATTCACAACCTCCGCATAGCGAGAGACGAGCGCGTCTTCATAATCCAGAAGCGCAATGATCGGCGAATGCGGATTGGTATGTCGTGCCTGAGCCGCCGAATAAACAAGATAATCAGCCGGTGAGCGATGGACAAAAATAATAGGTAGGGTTTCAGTCATAAGCGGATTACAGATTTCCCAGCGAGCCACTGGAAGCAATCGTGGGCACGTGCACACGGGGATATTTTTCCTTCAGCATTTTTCGATAAGCGGCCTCGTCGGGCTGTTGCGCTTCCATTTCATTGCGCCAATCGGCGGCGGCAATCCATTGTCTGGAAGCAAAATCAAACCGCCGTGAAACAATACCGGGATTTCCAATGACAATACTGAAGGGCGGCACACTGCGGGTGACGACGGAACCGGCTCCAATAATAGATCCATGCCCGATCTTTACCCCGCGAAGAATAATGACTGAAGCGCCGAGCCAGCAATTGGTGCCAATGACGATCGGCTCCTCCGGCAGCACCTCGCTTATAACATATGGCTTAAGCGGATCGGCATAAGAATGATTTGCGCCGAGGAACTGACAATCCGTCCCTGTCAGGCAATAATCGCCAAGGACAATTTTCGAGCCAGAGGTAAGAAAATTCCGACGTCCGATAAAGCAGAAGTCTCCGATTTCAATGGCGGCCTCGCTGCCTTCGCGGTGATTCACATTAAACCAGCAATCCTCGCCGATGGCGGAACGCGTACCGATTCGCACCTGCTGTGCTCCCAGAAATTGCGTAGACGGATCAATATAGGTATTCGCTCCTCTCTGAGGATGTGGTCCCTGTGAGCGTTTCCATAAACCTGCCAGCTGCTGGATGAAAATTCGGAGACTCATGTTATTTTGCAGCGTGTTTAATGGCTTCGATGACCGCTTGCTGCTGATCGGAGCTCAGCGATACTGATGAAGGAAGGCTTAGCGCTGTTTCAAAAAGTCGATCCGCAACCGCGCCTCCAAGCATGGTCGAATGGGAATGTGCAGGCGAAAGATGCATCGGTTGCCACAGGCAACGCGTCTGGATCTTCCGCGCGGAGAGAAGCTCGCGAAGTTCGCGTGCGCTCATGCCAAAAACTTTTTCATCCACAGTAATGGTGAAAAGCCAATCAATGCTGTGTGCCCATTCCGCTTCCTGCTGCCAGGAAATTCCGGGCAATCCGGAAAGCGCCTTCCGATACTTTGCTGCAATTGCTCTTTTCTTTTCAATGAAGGAGTCCAGCTGTTCCAATTGTGCGCAACCAAGGGCAGCCTGCAAATTCGTGAGACGGTAGTTATAACCCACGACATCGTGAATGTATTCCTTGGGGTCGCTCTTGGCTTGCGTGGTGTAATGTTTTGCCCGCGCCGCGAGATTCGCGTCATTGGTCACCAGCATTCCGCCGCCGCCGGTGGTGATCACTTTATTACCATTAAAGCTATAGCAGCCCACATCTCCGAGAGTGCCGGTCGGTCGTCCTTTGTAATCCGCGCCAAGACTTTCGGTGGCGTCTTCGATCACTTTCAAATGGTAGCGGCGACCCAGTTCCAGAATCGCATCCATATCCACAGAGTGCCCAAGAATGTGCACCGGAAGAATGGCGGAAATACGGCGATTGGTTTCGCAATGAAAGGTTTCTTTTTCGCGGACCTCACATTCCTTTTCCAGAAATGCTGCGATCAACGCGGAATCCATCTCCCAATGCTTCGATTCCGAATCCACAAAGATTGGTTCGGCCCCGGCGTAACGCACTGCATTTGCAGGCGCGATAAAAGTCATGGAGGAAATAAGAACGCCATCCCCGGCACGTACCCCGCAAATAAGAAGCGCAATATGCAGCGCAGATGTCCCATTGACGATTGCAACCGCATGCTTTGCACCTGTGCGACGTGCGATATCCTTCTCAAAACGGTCCACGTAAGAACCGACGGAGGATACCCAGCCCGTATCGATGCATTCCTTCACATATTGCCATTCGTTCCCCGCGAGGTGCGGTTCACAAAGAGGAATAAACTGCCTGTCGGAATCAGACGGCATATTTGTCAGGCTTATACATGGAGAGGTGATCACGCATCCAGGCGATCGTTGTTTTAAGTCCATCTTCCAGGGAAACCTTGGGTTCCCATTTAAGGATTCGCTTTGCCTTCGAGTTGTCGGCAATGAGGCGCTCTACTTCGCTATTTTCGGGGCGGATGCGTTCCGACTCAGAATGAAAAGTTACCTTCGCATCCATCAACTTCGCAATCAGGTTCGCGAGATCGCCGATGGAAATTTCCCGATTGGAGCCAAAATGAATTTCCGTTCCCTTTGCATCGGGAGAGACTGCAGCCGCTAAAAACGCATCTACAGTATTCGATACGAAATTCAAATCGCGCGTGGGATGCAGACTGCCGAGCGCGATTTTTTTCTTACCGGCAAGAATTTGCGAAATGATCGTGGGGATGACTGCGCGTGCCGATTGCCGAGGGCCGAAGGTATTGAACGGACGAACAATGACCGCATCCAGATCGAAGGAGAGATTATAAGATTGTACCAGTTTGTCCGCGGCGATCTTTGTGGCGGCATAGGGAGACTGCGCCTGAAGCGGATGTTCCTCCGTAATCGGTGCGAAGAGCGCAGTTCCATAAGCTTCGCTGGTAGACGTGTGGATGACGCGCCTGGTCTTGCAGGCACGCGCAGCCTGTAAAACATTGAGAGTCCCCGTTACGTTGGTCTGCACGTAAGACTCGGGTGCATGGTAAGAATAAGGAATACCGATGAGTGCGGCTAGGTGGAACACATAGTCCACGCCTTCCATGGCTTCACGAACGAAAGCATTATCTCGGATGTCGCCGAAGATGACGTCCATTTTATCAACAAGCGAAGACTGATCCAGCCAGTCGCGGGAACCGAGTGAGTTATAAAGAACCATCGCCCGTGTGTTTGCGCCAAGCTCGGTGAGACGCTCCGCAAGATGACTTCCGATAAATCCGCCTGCTCCGGTAACCAGCACGCGGCTGTTTGCTAATGTTTTCATGTGAATATTAATTCTGTGCGAGAAATTGATCCGTCTTCGCGGCGAGCTCCATTACTTCGGTTTTATCGTAACGCTGTTCGGTCAAAATGCGCTTTCCCTGCACGATGCAGGAAGGCACGCCTTCCGCGAGCACTTCCACGACGAGTTGTATTTTCGGATCGGCAGCAAGTTCTTCAAATTTCCGGGCGACCCAGGATGAAAAATCCGAAGGGATCGGTGTGAAATCACCGTCCACAAAATTGGCGACCTGTCCGAGGAAGTAGCATGTCCATGCATCGTTGCGCTGGCTTTGCGACAGCGGCTCGGGATTCGCGAGTGCTTTGGTAATCTGCGCGAAGTAATCTTCCTTTGTCAGCGCAAAGGTTACGAAGCTTAATCCGGCATAGTAAGCCGAGCTTTCCATGATCACATGCTTGCCCATCGCCGCCGCTTCGACGCCCACCGTGCTCGCGCAGGGAAGCACGATCTTTGCTCGCGGCATCAAGGCATACGTATTCACGGTTTCCGTTCCTGCGATAAAGCGAAAGCGAGGATTGCCCTTGTGCTGTTCCGCGAGTCGCAATTGCAGATCGCGATTAGTTTTCACTTTTCGCGTGCTTGGGTGTTCGCGCATGACGACGCTTGCATCAGTCTTTGTCAGGATCCAGTTCACCGTTTCCTCAATCCATTCTGCGGAACTGGCGAAGCTTTGAGTTTTTCCGATTCCGGCGGCATCATCAAAAATACTCAGTGGAATCAAAATGTCGCCACCGAGCTCGCGATCTTTCGGATTCATCGCCGCTTCCTGGTAGGAGTAGCGGTCCCCCGCGGTCACGCGTTGCGCCATTTCCGCTTTGGCTAGGGCGATCATGATCTCTGAGTTCTCTTTTAGAAAATCCTGATACTCCGGCGAGAATGCTTTCCCGAGATCCATACAATGGCCGGCGACATTATCGCTTCCCAGCACAAGCGAACCCGTTCCCGAATCATAGTAAGCAGTGCGTGTATCGTAGCGGTCGCTGATAACGCGATAGAGCCCCGAAAATCCATAGAGTCCACCCGGCGCAACCACGTGATCGAAACGCCGCGTTTCAAAAAGTGCGAGAAGGCTTCCCGCCGCTTCGCGCATCGCAGAGGCACATTTAGCCTGCAACTCCTCAGGAGAAAAATCCTGTGGAGTGCGACGAAGATATGTGCCCATGTTCAGATGAACGAGCTTGTCGAGTTCCACGGACAGAATCTTATCGCAGTGCTGCGGAGCAAAGGAACTCAGGCTTAGAATTTCAAAACGCGGAGCGAAGCGGTTCAAAACGCGCTTAATAATAGCAAGCTGTGACACAGGCTCGTTCCGGTTTGGAAAAGTCGTGTCGTGATAAATAAAGGCAACGCGGTATCCGAGCTTGCGATAAAGTAATCCGAGTGTGAGCGAAAACCACGGCACGGCAGTCTCCACCCATGGCGTGATGATTATTCCACAAAGCGGCGATCCCGGAGTCGGTGGAAATTCACATTCCAGCGCATCATCCAGAAAAGCCTCAAAGCTTTTCGCCTGCTCGGCAAAAGGCGACTTATCCTGAGACGCACGTCCCCGGAAAAACTGCCCGGCAAAGGAAGCCAGGCTAGGAGCGAAGGTCTTCCTGCTCATTGTTGGCGCGTTCATAATCCTTGTGCTGACCCACATCGAGCCAGTATTCGACAATTGGAAACGCTCTTACCGGGCGGTTGTTTTCCAAAAGCATTTTAATCAGGTCCGGCATATCCAGTTTTTCCTGTTTGGGAACCATCTTGATGACGCCGGGCTCCAGAAGATAAATCCCCGCGTTCACAAAAAAACTGAACACCGGTTTCTCCTCGATGCTCGTAACGTCCGCGCCTTCCGAGCGCACCACGCCGAAGGGAACCGCGACATCGTATTCGCGAACACCAACGGTCAATTCCGCTTTGTGTTCCTTATGAAACTGGAGCATCGCCTGAAAATCCACCGAAGTAAGAATGTCGGCATTGAGAACAAGCGTCGGTTGTTCTTCGGGCTCGATTAATCCCAGCGCACCTGCGGTGCCGAGCGGCTGGTCTTCATTCACGTACTCGATATTCAATCCACGTGAACTGCCATCGCCGAAATAATCTTCGATCTTTTCGGATTTGTAATGCGTCGTGATTTTGATGTTCGAAATTCCAGACTGGAGCAGATTTTCAAGAACGTGCTCGAGAATGGGTTTGCCCGCGACAGGAAGCATCGGCTTGGGGGTTTCATTCGTCAGGGGAAGCAGGCGCTTGCCGTAGCCGCCTGCCATCACGATGGCATTGACCGGAGAAATTCCCTTCTGAAG
>JBDSIH010000352.1:0-10008 GCA_039918055.1 Chthoniobacterales bacterium | reverse complement strand
ACGATGAGCTTGTCGATCAGCTTGGTGAGCGTGACGAGCATGTAGTCCATCAACGTACAGGAATCGGGGAAGATGATGCGTTCGACGCTGCTGTGGCTAATATCCCGCTCGTGCCAGAGGGGAACGTTCTCCAGTGCGGCAACGGCGTTTCCGCGAATGATGCGCGCAAGTCCGCTGAGGCGTTCGCCCGTAATGGGATTACGCTTGTGCGGCATGGCGGAACTACCCTTCTGCCCTTCTGCGAAAAATTCCTCCACTTCGAGGACTTCCGTGCGCTGTAGGTGACGAAACTCCGTGGCCCAGCGGTCAATACTCGATGCCGTAAGCGCAAGCGTCGTCATAAATTCCGCATGGCGATCGCGCTGCACGATTTGTGTGCTGAGCTTGGCGGGAAGAAGGCCGAGGCGTTCGCAGACGCGGCGTTCCACTTCGGGATCAAGGTGGGCGTGTGTGCCAACAGCGCCGCTGATTTTTCCGACACGGATGCGATCGCGCATTTGCGTGAGACGTTCCAGCGCACGGCTAAATTCATCATACATCAATGCCATCTTCAGGCCAAACGTGATCGGCTCGGCGTGGATACCGTGACTGCGCCCGATCATTGGCGTGTGTTTGTATTCTTTCGCTTTTTTGGCGACGACGACCTGCAAGGCCTTGATGTCTTCGATGAGAAGATCGCACGATTGCAGCATCTGCACGGCGAGCGTGGTATCCAGAATGTCCGAGGAGGTCAGCCCCTGGTGTATCCAGCGGGCGGCAGGACCCACGCGGGAAGCGACGCATTCCAGAAAGGCGATAACGTCGTGATTTGTGCGTTTCTCGATTTCGTTAATTTCGGGAATGGAAAATCCGCCTTTTTCACGGATGGCTTTGGCGTCTTCAACAGGGATTTGACCCAGCTCGGCCATGGCTTCGCAGGCGAGGGTCTCGATTTCGAGCCAGATTTCGAATTTGCGCTGCTCCGACCAGAGATCGCGCATTTTGGGAAGCGAGTAACGTGTAATCACCCGCGCACACTACCCGAAAGCCGCATGGCCTTGGGAAGTCTTTTTTACGAAGAGAGTCTTTTTTGGACTTTTCGAAGGAGCTTACCGGCCACGCCGCGAAACGGTGTAGCCGGTAAGCGATTCCCCCCGGAAACTTGTGGGGTCAGCCGCCCAACCCCGAAAACTTTGCTTACATTGCCACCCGGACGCGTTGCAGCCGTCCTTCGTGCAGAAATCTTACTTTGCCGCTTTCCAGAAGATCGATGAGTGCTGCGAGACTTTCGCGTTTGTTTTCGGCGCAGGAGCTGATGGCAGCGACAAGTTCACCGAGGCTGTAGACGATCTTCTTCGATTTACGATTGGTGTTTTTCATAATATATCCAATATAGTTAACGTCATTAGACATCTCTCTGGATGCGTCGTTCAAAAAATAATCGAAGATTTCTTAAAATGTCGTTTATATTAGATATAAGTATCTTATAATGAGTTACTTAATAACTTTAAAAATTAACAGAAAATTCTGCTAGTTAGAGCCAGCAGGGTATTCGCTAGCATCATAGCGCCGCCAGAATTCTGTGGCGGATTGATCCGAAGGATCGTCCGGTGTACGGATGATATTAAGAGTCCTATTGCCTCGCAGGACAAATAGCAGATTAGAATCCTGAATCTGATGAAGACCGAGCACCAGGGTTTCCAGAGATATCATCCGAAGCGGAGTCAGAGATTTGATGGGCGCGTCGGTAATATCGAGAAAGCGCAGGGCATTCTGAGTAATCGGCGCGATATCCATAACACCCGTACCGCACAGATTGACCTCCTTCAGCCGTTTGCCACGCAAAGGAGTGAGATCACTGACAGGGGTGCGCGTGAGATTTAGTTTTTCCAGCATCGGCATTTGTGCGAGTGCGGCAATCTGGGAAATTCCGCTGTCGCTCAAATCAAGCTCCCGAATGCGCGCATAGCCTGTGCCGAATGCTGTGATGGCGATTTGATTTACCGCGCTACCCGAAAGATCAAGAATATCCAGACTCATTTGTTCGATCGTGACCCAGTCGACATGTCGGCAGCCGTGCATGGAAAACTGGCTGATCTTTAATTTCTGAAGCGGAGACAGGCTTGTCACATCCTCAGCATGATTAATGGTAAGACGGAAGAAATCCGGCTTCGCAGGATCGGGTTCTATCGTAATTTGCGGCGCCTGCCCGGTCGCATTCAGCATCAGGGAGGCAATAGCTTCCGAGGGTGTAATGGAGCGGTTCAGCAGGTTTCCCGGCTGTGAATTGTGGAAGTTCGGATGATCGGCAAAATACCGTAGGATCTGCGTATTGGTGTAATTGAAGGCCCCGGTATTGTCGCTCAGGATCTGCATGCCGGTGCGGAAGGGATCGTTGGTTGGATTTTTTAGTTTCTGCGTCGCTTCCAGAAGCAGATCGAGATTTTCCGAAGCAGGCATCACGGCATTCTCGGGTATAAAGCGTTTTGCTTTTTCAAAAGTATCGGCAGCGGAATCTATTTCCATACAGGCGAGGTAGAGACGGCCTTTCAGCACCCACGCAGGAGCAAATCCCGAATCGAGTAAAAGAATTTTACTCACAAGCTCCATGCACTGATTGATCTGCTCAAGAACCGCCTCGGGTTTTTTCTGCGAGAGATTTTTGTTGAGAAAACCTTCGGCGTAAAGCGTCCGCGCCTGATTCCAGAGCTGCGTGACTTCAGGGCCTTTGTCCTGTTTATGAGCCAGAGCACTTTCCACGCGCATGCGCATTTCCTGGGCATTGCGAAGGCGTTCATTTTGCTCGGCAATGGCCTGTAACTCCTGCTCCTTTTGCAGCTTTTCCTCCTTCAGCTTCGAGCTTTGCGCCGTGACTTCCTTCACACGGCCTTCCGCAAATTTCTTAGCGAACTGTTCTTGCTCAAGCTGCTTTTGTTTTTCCTTTGCTTCGAGTTCTTTTTGCCGCGCATAATCTTCGTTTTTCTTCGCGATTTGCGCCTGCTTATGCGCCTCCTGCTCGTTTAATAATGCCTGACGCATGGCAGCCGAGGCCTTGTTCTGATTGTCCGTCGCGTTCTTATAGCTGATTTCCAGCATGTCCCGTTGATGGGCGATTTTAAGGACAAAGGCGAAAGCGGTGACGATGAGTAAAAGAATGGATGTGGCGATGACGGCAGACAGCGCTTTATTTCTGAGAATGGTTTTCTGCGTCAACGCCCAGACGGTAACCGGCTTCGCGGAAATAAGTTCACCGTGGAGATAATGGTCAATATCCGCCTTCAGCGCGGAGACATTGCGATAGCGTTCGGAACGCTCGCTGCGCAGTGCCTTGAGCGTGATGACTTCAAGATCGGAATCGATCTGGCGATTATAAACGCGGGGGCGCACCGTAGTGTGGCTCTGCAACGCCTGGGCATCGGCCACGATATTTCCCGTCGCTTCAAAATAACGCCGCCCGGTGATCATCTGGTAAAGAATCGTGCCGATGGCGTAAACATCCGCACGCTCATCCACGTCCTTGCTGGAGATGGCCTGCTCGGGTGCCATATTTTCCAGCGTGCCGACGACGTGGCCGGAGAGAGAAAGGGAAAAGGTCGCTTCTCCGCCATCCATTTTTGCGAGTCCAAAATCCGCGACGAGCGGCTCGCCGTCTTCCCGCAGGAGAATATTTCCGGGCTTTAAATCACGATGCAGCACGCCGTGCTCGTGGGCGAACTGCACGGCATCGCAGATTTTCCCGAGGATGTTCAGCGCCTGCTGGATGGGGATAATGCGGCTTTCCTTGGCACGAGGTACGGATTCGGGTGCTTCCGTGGTTTGCGTAAGGGCAGACACCTCGAAGCTTTTGGAGCGCGCGGTGCGCAGGTTGCGGATGAGATTGGTGATATTTCCGCTCTTGGCCGCGGCAGCCTCATCACTGGTCTTGCCATACAAAAGATCGGCGAGCGTGACTCCCTCGACAAATTCCATCGTAATAAAGTGACTCCCTCGAACTCTCCGATTTCGTAAATGCGGCAGATATTGCGGTGCGGCAGTTTTGCCATGACTTCCGCCTCGCGCTTGAATCTCCGAAGCTGTGTTTCCGATGCGGCATCGCCCGCGTTCAGAACTTTAATAGCGACAAAATTTCCAAACCGATCCTGGCCCCGCCAGACCTGCCCCATGCCGCCGCGGCCAATGGATTCGATAAGGCGATACTTTCCAAGCATGCGCACGGAATGCGTCATGACGACATTGTCGTCATCCAGTTCGATGGAGGATCCGCTCGATTGCGGCCTTACGACCGAGAGGATGGGCTGCGGATTTTTTTCGCCGGGGAATTTGAGACTGTAGAGGTAGCAAAAGAAAAACTCGATGACGTCGGTATTATCCTCAATGCCCGGACCGACGAGATAGACGACCTTGCGTAGATTTTCCGGTAGCCCGGAGATTTCCCCGTGGTCGTAATTGACGTCTTCAAGATTCGGCTCTTCCTCCGATTCCGCGCGAATGGATTGCCAGCCCGTCGGCAGGCTGTTCAGCGCGGCGTGCAGGGTATCCTCGGTAAGAAGAATTTCATTCGGCCGTGCGAGAATGGAGAGCCGCTCGGCAATATTCACGGGCGGGCCGACGGCGGAAAACTCCTGCTTTCCCGTCACCCCAATTGTCGCAAGCACGGCTTCGCCCGTGGAGAGGCCAATGGCGGCGGGAGGGAGTTCGTGGCCTTGTTTGGAAAATGCGGAGCGCAGTTCGTCCAGCTTCTTCATCTGGTCGCACGCGGACTTAATCGCGCGCAAACCGTGATCGAGATAATACCGAGGCGCGCCGTACAGGCCGAGCACGCTTTCCGAGGAAGTGGCGCACGCCGTGGAGCTGTTTTCCACAACGGCGTCGGAGACTTCCTCGATAAACGCATTCATCATGATGCGCAGCTCCGCAGGGGAGGCGATCGCAGACAGGTTGTTGAGACTCCACAGCCGGGTATGGCTTACTGTAATGTAGCGCCGCTCTGGCTGACGCAGGATGCGCAGCTCTTCCTCGCTCCATATTTCCGAGGAAATGCCCGTATGTTCGCGCAGGGAGTAGGTGATGGATTCCAGATTCGTCACATCATCAATGACGATATCCAGCACGCCGCCGTCGGAATACATCTTCACCTCGAAGACCCTGCCGTCCGGATCGGTTGCGAGCCGATTAGCGCTACGTCCGCGCTCGGGCCGGACGATGCATTCTGAGAGTTCTCCATGAATAAAGCTGCGCAGGACATCCAGTGGCGAGCCAAGAATCTTCTCCTTGGAAATCTTCACATAGCGGGCGAGAGCGTGATTGGCGTAAAGAATGATATCATCCGGCGAGACGCGCAGCAGCATCGTCCCGAAGTGTTCCTTACGTGACGCCGATCTGGATAACGGCGCATCAGAAGGGGTGGTATCCATGGCGTTAAAACAGTGGCGGATGCGGTAGGCGGGAGCCTCAGTCGAGAGTCCTCAAAATGCCGTCTGTTCGCAAGGCTAAATGCCGACGAATTGTATCTGCATTATCCTTTGCTTTCGGCATGCAATTCATTACTGCTTTTCTGTGTCCATTTACCGTCGCACGCTGCAATATTTTCGGCCCTACATGCTTCCTTCGATGGGGGGTGTGATTTTTTCTCTATTGGCGATCGGATTCAATCTGCTGACGCCATGGCCATTCCGTTACATCATAGACGGCATCCTTACGCCTGCGACCAATCCTTCCACCCTGGCGGCCCATGCGACGCTGGCGCGGTATTTCGGCAGCATGAGTCCGTCGAATATCATTCTGTGGCTTTGCGTTTCACTGGTAGTCATCAAATTATTCTGGGGTATCGCAAACCTGATTTCGAATTATCTCTTTATCAATGTAGGGCTCCAGGGCCTCCTGCGTCTGCGGACGGAACTCTACGCTTATCTGCAATCGCTTCCGCTGAAATATCATGACACGCGTCGCAGTGCGGATTCCTCCTTTCGCGTGGCTTACGATTCTCAGTCCATCCAGACCATCTATAATAAAGGATTCACTGGCGTATTTGCCTCGATAATTTTTCTGGTTGCTGCAGTGGTCATCATGTTGCTGATGGATTGGAAGCTGACGCTTGTTTCGCTGCTCGTTCTGCCGCCGGTGATGATGGCGATTCACTATTTCTCTTCACGTATTCGGAGCCAGTCGACCACTATCCAGGAACGGGAAAGTGATCTTCTCACGATTGCACAGGAAGGTTTGAGCGCGATCCGCATGGTTCAGGCATTCGGACGCGAGGATTTTGAAGTGCATCAGTTTCATACCCGTGCCTCTCAGAGTCTACAGGCCAATCTGAAGCTGAGTGTGACTTCTGTAAAAAGCGCACTACTGGTCGGCACCCTAATGGCAGTCGGTACGGCGCTGGTTTACTATTTGGGCTCCCTGCAGGTTCTGCATACACAAACCAATAACTCGGTAGGCCTTACCCTGGGAGATCTGGTGGTTTTCGCGACATACGTCCTCATGCTTTACACGCCGCTGGAGCAGCTTACCTACACCGCCTGGGCACTGGAAGGCGCTACCGCTGGTGCAAGGCGCTGCTTTGAGGTGCTGGATAAGGTAGATGATGTATCGGATGCGCCGGACGCCCAGCAAGCAGATGTCAGCAAGGGCGAAATCGAATTTCGAAATGTTGCATTTGGCTATACGGACGAGATGATTATCAAAGACGTCAGTCTTTCCATTAAGCCCGGCGAGAACGTTGCCTTTGTCGGCGGTACCGGAGCAGGAAAAAGCACGCTGCTCAGCCTTGTACCGCGCTTTTACGATCCGAATGCAGGCTCCGTATTCCTTGATGGCAAGGATCTGCGCACGCTCACGAAAAAATCCCTCCGCGCGCAGGTGAGTATCGTCCTTCAGGACACGCTTCTGTTTTCAACCACGATTCGCGAAAACATCGCTTACGGACGACCTGATGCCACGGAGGAAGAGATCATCCAGGCGGCGAAAAGTGCGCAGGCATATGACTTCATCATGAAGCTGCCCGATGGCTTTGAAAGTCAGGTCGGCGAACGCGGCGGACACCTCAGCGTGGGTCAGCGCCAGCGTCTTGGCATCGCACGCGCCTTTTTAAAGGATGCGCCGATCCTGCTTCTAGACGAACCCACTTCCGCGCTCGATCCCGCCACGGAAAACGCCATCATGCAGACGCTTGGCGAACTCATGAAGGGCCGCACCACGCTTATCATCACGCACCGCATCGCGACAATTCACCACATGGATAAAATTGCCGTGCTGAAAAATGGAGGCGTTGCCGAAGTGGGCAGCGGGGTTGATCTTCTCGCACAGGGCGGGGAATACGCGCACCTTTACCGTTCCGCAAACTACTAAAAATCATGAGTAATGTTAACGAAGACCGCACTGTGCAGGACGACTGGGTGAAAGGCGCAATCCCTGCGAACGTCTCATGGGGCGAGGGATTCTATTGCGAATCGCAAACGATTTTTCGTTTCCTGAAAAAGAAAACCGAGCGTGCAGTGGAACTTGGTAATTTCGTTTCCTGCTACGCGGGATGTTCATTTTCCATCGGTCCTAAAGGCTTCTGCAAAGTGGGAGACTTTTCATTGCTTAATGGCGCACTCATCATGTCCGAGGAATACATCGAGATCGGCTCGCATTGCCTGATCTCGTGGAATGTGGGCATCGCGGATTCTGATTTTCACCCCATAGATCCCGTCCAGCGCAAGGTGGATACGATGGCTCTCTCGCCTTTTTTCAAAGACCGCCCCCCGCGTCCGGAGATTAAGACCAAGCCCGTCATCATCGGCGATAATGTATGGATCGGTATGGGTGCAGTCATCCTCAAAGGTGTCACCATTGGCGATAATTCCATCGTGGCAGCCGGAGCGATTGTCAGTAAAGACGTACCGGCAAATTGTGTGGTCGCGGGAAATCCTGCGCAGATTGTGAAACAGCTATGAGTCGTAAAAAAGCAATTGTCCTTGGGTTTATGGGAGCATGTCCGATTGCGGGTGTGATCTGGCAGCACGTTCATTATATCGTCGGTCTGAAACGACTTGGTTACGAAGTCTACTACATCGAGGACACGGCGAACTGGCCGTATAATCCCGTCACCTACGAGGTGAGTGAGAATTACACTTACGCCGCAGACCTGCTAACCCGTCTCGCGGAGCAGTTTGACTTTAAGGACCACTGGGCATTTGTCGCCCGATTTAAAAATCCGATAGAAAGCGCGGGGCTGCCGTTTGCGCAGGTAACTCAGCTATATCGCGAATCCGAAATCACGCTGAACATCTGCGGATCGCACGATCTGAATGATGAGTTGCTTGAGACGCCGTGCTTTGTCTATGTCGAGAGCGATCCCGGCGTGGAGCAGATCAAGATCGATCTTAAAGACGAGGAAACGATGGCGTATCTCGGGAAACACCATTTCCTTTTCACATTCGGCGAAAATATTGGCAAAGCGGATTTCCCGGTGCCGACCAACGGCCTTACTTGGTATCCGACGAGACAACCCGTCGTCACCGATTTCTGGCACGATCCCGCGAGTCCGCCCGAAGGTGCGGTCATGACTTCGATCTGTAACTGGTCCACCAGCGGTCTCAAGGATGTCGAATGGAGGGGCGAACGCTACCTCTGGAGCAAATCGCTCGAATTTCTGAAATTCGTGGAAGCGCCGAAGCTTAGCGGCGAAAATTTTGAACTCGCAGTCAATATGAAGAAGCCCGAAGAGCGCGCTCTCTTCGAAAAAAGCGGATGGCGTCTCTCTGATCCAAATGCCATCAGCATCGACTGGAACCTCTATAACAAATACATCCGTTCCTCCAAGGGAGAGTATACCGTGGCGAAGGACCAGTATGTGCGGCTAAACACCGGATGGTTCAGCGACCGCACCGCGTGCTATCTGGCGAGTGGACGACCAGCCATTACCCAGGAAACCGGCTTTACAAAATTCTATGGCGGGAAGAAGGAAGGTCTGTTTGCCTTTTCCTCAATGGATGAAATGGTCGAATCCGTGCGCGAGATCAATAAGGATTACAAGCTCCACTCGCAGCGAGCCGCAGAACTGGCGAAGGAACATTTCGAAGCCGAGGTTGTGCTGAAGTCGATGCTCGATAAAATCAATCTTTGATGACTGGCCGTTACGAGGGGACTATTTTTCTGGCAAGCGGGTTTACCGCGAAATATCCCGAAGGCGGAGGAAACTTCTCTGTTCCACTTCAATGGGCGCTGGGACTGAAGCGTCTCGGGCTGAAGTTTTACTGGCTGGAGATCATGCCGTCTTCCGGCAAGCCGGAGCGCGACGCGGATTGCATCCGTATTTTTGAGGAACGCATGCGCGAATACGCGATTCCCTACGCGTTGCTGTTTCAGCGGGAAGCAAGTGAGGATCAGGAACTTTCGCAGTTTGATTTTCATGGCTTGTCCCGCACGGATTTTGAATCGCAGCTTTGCGGCTCGACGTTGCTCAACCTGAGTTACTCCGTGCATGCGCCGCTCATTCACCAGTTTGAGCGCCGCATCTACTGCAATCTTGATCCCACGGAAATCGCACATTGGATGCCGCAGATGGAAATGGGGCAATCCCTGCACACCGAGTTTTGGGCGATTGGCCTGAATATGAACAGCGACGACTGCCGCCTTCCGCCGCCGCCTGCGGGGGTGACGTGGCAGACTTTTTATCCCCTCGTAGATACGGAATTTTTAAAACCAAGTCCGCGTCCTTCGCAAAATCGTCTCACAACAGTTGGTCAATGGTACTGGAGTGGCTACCTGGAATTTGACGGTGTTTACCGTGACCTTTCCAAGCAGGCAATGTTTGCGCCCTACATCGATCTTCCGTCGGATATTCCCGAACTCACGTGGGAACTCGCAATGAACATGAATGAAGGCGACGCTGAAAAGCAACGTCTTCACGCGAAGGGATGGCATCACGTTTTTCCGCACGATGTGGTTGCAAGTCCGGACGATTACTTTCGCTACATCGAAGGCTCGCTCGCGGAATTTACGCCGGTGAAGGTTGATGATATCACGCAAAGCGGCTGGGTC
>JBDSIH010000351.1:0-6509 GCA_039918055.1 Chthoniobacterales bacterium | reverse complement strand
CATGAGTCGGCGGATTTCCTCCCAGTTATGATAAATGACAACCATCTCGTCCACGTTCTGAACCCTGCCTGGACGCCATGGCGGAATATCAAATCGCTGGTGGGGATGCACTTTGCCCGAAGTTTTTTCGTAGCACCGCTGGGCAAAAACCATCGCTTCCAACAAAGAGTTGCTTGCCAGACGGTTTGCGCCATGGAGTCCCGTGCAGGCTACCTCGCCAATGGCATATAGGCCACGCAGGGTAGTTTCCCCATAAAGATCCGTCTTTACCCCGCCACACTGATAGTGAGCGGCCGGAACAACCGGAATCGGCTCTTTGGTCATATCAATACCCAGCCGCAGACAGGTTTCGTAGATATTGGGAAAACGCTCTTTGATGAAATCCGCAGGCTTGTGCGTGATATCGAGATAGACGCATTTCGCGCCGGAACGCTTCATTTCCGCATCGATTGCACGCGCCACGATATCTCTCGGTGCAAGCGATTTCAGCTTGTGACAATTATCCATGAAGGGAATGCCCTTGTTGTTGATAAGAATGCCTCCCTCGCCCCGCACCGCCTCGGAAATCAGGTATGTTTTTTCCGCCGGGTGATAAAGACAAGTCGGATGAAACTGAATAAACTCCATGTTGGTGATGGTCGCTCCGGCCCGCCACGCCATGGCGACCCCGTCACCCGTCGCAATGTCCGGATTGGTCGTATAAAGATAAACCTTCCCGCAACCCCCGGTCGCGAGGACAATAATATCCGAACGCAGGGTCTGCACTTCGCCACTTTCCTCGTTGAGCACATAGACACCTACACAACAGTTCTGCGTGGCGTAGCCCAGCTTGCCGGTGGTGATAAAATCCACCGCCATGTGGTTTTCAAATACTTCGATATTGGGATGTTCCGCGACACGCTGAAGCAGTGTTTTTTCAATTTCGCGGCCTGTTATATCCTGAAAATGAAGCACGCGACGCTTCGAATGTCCGCCCTCTCTTCCCAGATCAAGCTCATCTTTCCCTGCGGGGGTATGGCGATGATCAAAATTCATTCCCATTTCCATCAAATCCTGGATTCGGGAAGGGCCTTCGGTGACTACGGTCTTAACGGCCTCCTCATCACACAATCCCGCGCCGGCATCGAGCGTATCTTTAATATGGAGATCAAAAGAATCCTCATGACTTGTCACACAAGCCACGCCGCCCTGCGCCCAGGAGGTATTTGATTCCGCACGCCCGCGTTTTGTGACAATCGCCACCCGGCCGTGCGCGGAAGCTTTCAACGCATAGGATAGCCCTGCAATACCGCTACCAATAACCACATAGTCGTAATCTTTCATTTTAGGGAAAGCTGAATATTATCTATTAACCGCGTCTTTCCAAAGAAAACTGCAAGCGCAATCGTTGCCGAACGGTCACCAACTTTGGAAAGAGGCTGCAGGTTTTCACTATCAACCACCTGGATATAATCCACACGAGTGCCAGATAATTTACTCAAAGTTTTTTTGATTGATGCCGCAAAGACAGAAGCCCTGCACTCACCGGAATGATAAAGCGACTTTGCCTCCTGTAGCGCCAGAGATAAAAAGGGTGCAAGCGAACGCTCCCGGCACGACAGATAGTGATTACGGGAACTCATCGCAAGCCCGTCACTTTCTCTTACGATAGCGCCGCCGATAATCTGGATGGGAAAATTCAGATCCCGCACCATGCGGCGGATGATGGCTAGCTGCTGCCAGTCCTTTTCTCCGAAGATGGCGATATCCGGCTGAACAATATGGAACAGTTTTGTCACCACCGTGCAGACCCCGTTAAAGTGCCCAGGCCGGGATGCGCCGCATAATACAGTAGAAAGTTTTCCCTCCTGCACCTGAATCGAAGGACTTTTAAAATACATTTCCTCCGACGCTGGACGAAACAGCAAATTGACACCAAGGGAACGGCAAAGTGCATTGTCTGCCTGAACAGCACGCGGGTATTTGGAAAAATCCTCTTTAGGCCCGAATTGCGTGGGGTTCACAAAAATCGAAACCGCGACAGTGCCTTTTTTACCGGCCAAAATTTTAGCTTTCCGTATGAGGGATGCATGCCCCTCATGGAGTGCTCCCATAGTGGGAACAAAAACAAGCGGCTTAGGCGCACGCTGGCAGAATTTCTGCGTAGCGGCGATTTTGCCGGAAGTTTTCACGAACGCTAGGGATTAGCGACGGGAGAAGCCTGCGGTGAAACACTGCCGGCCGGAAGCGCAGCGGGCGTAACAAGGGCAGGAGGCGTTTTACTGCTCTCCATAAGTTGCTTACTCATGCTGCTCGGAGCGGATTCGTTTCTCGCGTAAATAATTGCCAGCACCAGCGAAAGGAGAAAAAAGATGCCACCCAGCCATACGGTGAATTTCTGCAACACATTCGTCGTTTGAGCACCAAAGAAGTTTTCTGTCATCCCGCCACCAAAGGCGGCTCCCAGTCCTTCACTTTTCGGACGTTGCATCATGACGATGAATACCAAAATCAAGCAAACGATGACGTGTACAGTTATTAAAGCTGGCAATACAATGAACATAAGAGAGCAAATCGAGCGGATAACATGCCCAGCCAATA
Organism: Chthoniobacterales bacterium; assembly: GCA_039918055.1. Lineage (GTDB taxonomy): Bacteria > Verrucomicrobiota > Verrucomicrobiia > Chthoniobacterales > JBDTJR01 > JBDTJR01. The sequence goes on along the minus strand of JBDSIH010000351.1, from coordinate 3,929 downwards.
AGGGTTTGTAAAGAGGCTTTCACAAGGGAACGCTTGACCATGTTTCAACAAACTCTTAACGGTAGTAGCTTAATCCAACTATTTATTCCGTGGAACTTAAAGAAATCCGTCAATTAATCGACCTGATGAAGAAAAACGGCCTGGCCGTCTTCAAAATGGAGAAAGAAGGCTTCAAAATCACGCTTCAGACCGAAGCGGCTAATTCAGCCCCTGTATACCACTCCTATCAGCCCTCTGCTCCTGCCCCAGTCAGTCCGGCAGCCGCAGCCGCCCCTGCTTCAGAGAGCAAACCAGCGGAACTGGCCGCCGATGTGAAGGAAATCCTCTCCCCTATGGTTGGCACCTTCTACTCTGCCGCTTCTCCTGATTCCCCTCCTTATCTGTCCGTTGGTCAGCAAGTGACCCCTGAGACCGTCGCCTGCATTATCGAGGCCATGAAGGTCATGAACGAAATTAAGGCTGAAATTTCCGGCACGGTCGTTTCGGTTCTCGCGGAAAATGGCAAACCGGTGCAATTCGGTCAGGCCTTATATCGTGTAAAGATCTCGTAAGCCGGCATCCCCGGTTTCCCACCATGTTCAATAAAATCCTCGTCGCCAATCGCGGAGAAATTGCTCTTCGCATTATTCGCGCCTGTAAAGAACTCGGCATCCAGAGCGTCGCCGTCTACTCGGAAGCGGATGTTGATTCCCTTCACGTCCAGCTTGCCGATGCCGCCATTTGTATTGGTCCGGCCTCCAGCTCGGATAGTTATCTCAAGATTGACCGCATTATCAGTGCCGCCGAAATCGCGGATGTGGATGCGATTCACCCTGGCTACGGGTTTCTGGCGGAAAACGCTCACTTTGCAGACGTTTGTGCGAGCTGCAACATCAAGTTTATTGGTCCTTCCGCGAACGCTATCCGGATGATGGGGGATAAAAATATCGCACGTGAATGTGCGCGCAAAGCAGGTGTTCCCACAAGCCCCGGCAGCGAAGGTACGGTGGATAACGAACGCGAAGCCCTCAAAATTGCTAAAAAAATCGGCTATCCTGTCATGATCAAAGCCGTCGCCGGCGGCGGCGGACGCGGCATGCGTATTGCCCGCAACGATGTTAGCCTGGTTCAGGGATTTCACAGTGCACGCATGGAGGCGGAAAAGGCCTTCAACAATGGCAATGTCTATATCGAAAAATTTATCGAGAATCCCCACCACATTGAATTCCAGCTTTTTGGTGATGAGCATGGCCAGATCGTCCATCTCGGCGAACGCGACTGCTCCATTCAGCGCCGCAATCAAAAAATTGTAGAGGAATGCCCTTCTCCGCTGATGACTGAAGATCTGCGCCGCAAAATGGGCAAAGCTGCGGTCAAACTCGCGGAATCCGTTGGCTACTACAATGCCGGAACCATCGAGTTTCTCGTCGACGACAAAGGCAATTACTACTTCATGGAGATGAATACCCGCATCCAGGTGGAGCATCCCATTACCGAGGAAGTCTATGGCTGCGATCTCGTAAAACAGCAGATCCAGGTAGCCGCCGGTGAGCATCTTTCCGATTACGTCGTGAATGCCACACCGCGTCACCACGCCATCGAATGCCGCATCAATGCGGAAGATCCTTTCAATAATTTCTCTCCCTTCCCGGGCCAGATCGACTTGTACTACGCACCTGGTGGACGCGGCGTGCGCGTGGATTCCCATGCGTATTCCAAATATACCGTTCCGCAGCATTACGATTCGATGATCGCGAAGCTGATTACGACCGCTTCCACGCGCCAATCCGCCATCGCGCGTATGCAGCGTGCACTCAGCGAATATCTGATCACCGGCATCAAGACGACAATCCCCTTCCAGCAGGCCATCATGCGCAATGCGGATTTCTGTCGCGGCAAATACCACACGGGCTTTGTCGAAAAAATGATCAACGCCGGCATCCCGAAATTTTAATGTCGGGATCTCGCGCGCGATGAAGACGCTCGCTGATTGCAAACTTTACGGCATTCTCGATCTCGGGTATGTGCCGTTAACGGATGTGGAATCTGTCGCCCGATTGATGCTTCGACCCGGGGGCGTTGACATTCTTCAGCTGCGCGCAAAAAAATTGTCTCCTGATGTCATTGAGACACTCGGTCGTCGCATTCATGCTCTTTCCTCGCAGGCAGGCATTCCACTTATCATAAACGATCACCCGGAGATCGCCGGCAAACTCTGCACAGAAGGCGCACATATCGGACAGGATGACGGCCCCCTTGCGGAAGCCCGTAAAAAAGCACACTCCTCATGCTGGATTGGTCGCTCCACGCATTCCCTTGATCAGGCGGTAGCTGCCATGGAAGAAGGCGCGGATTACATTGGCTTCGGCCCGTTGTTTGCCACTCCGACTAAACCAGACTATACCGCTATCGGGTTGGAGAAAATCCGGGATCTGCATGAACGCATCACTCTGCCGATTTTCTGCATTGGCGGCATTAAGCGGGGAAATCTCCCTGCCATTGTTGCTGCGGGTGCAAAGCGGGTTGTGATCGTTTCCGGCATTCTTCAGGCGGAAAATATTCCTCAATATATGGAAGATTGCAGAAATCTTCTGAAAGATTGAGTAAGTTTTTCCAATTTCCCGTTGACCATCTCGGTGGTCAATTTAATCTCGACGTTCACTCGTTACACTTATGATAAAAATTGGAATCAATGGATTTGGACGCATCGGACGCCTGGTTTTCCGTGCAATCGTAGAACAGGGACTTCTCGGCAAGGATGTGGAGGTTGTTGCGGTTAACGATCTCGTGCCTGCAGATAATCTCGCTTACCTCGTAAAATATGATTCCACGCAGGGACGTTTCGCGGGCGAAGTCCACAGCGAAAAATCCAACCCCAGTCTTGAGGAAGATGATCTTCTCGTCGTGAACGGAAATAAAATCCGATGCCTCGCCGTCAAGGAAGGCCCTGCTGCACTTCCCTGGAAAGAACTTGGCGTTGATATCGTTATTGAATCTACGGGTCTCTTCACCGATGCCACAAAAGCCCGCGGTCATATCGATGCCGGTGCAAAGCGCGTTATCATTTCAGCTCCTGGAAAGAACGAAGACATCACGGTTGTGATGGGCGTTAACCACGAAAAGATTGATCTCCAAAAGCACTTCATCATTTCAAACGCAAGCTGCACCACGAATTGTCTTGCACCCGTCGTTTATGTCCTGCTGAAGGAAGGTTTCGGCATCGAGGAAGGTCTGATGACCACGGTTCACAGCTACACCTCCACACAGAAAACGGTGGACGGTCCTTCCCGCAAGGACTGGAAAGGCGGACGCACCGCAGCAGTCAATATCATCCCATCCACGACCGGCGCTGCAAAAGCCGTCGCACTCGTTCTTCCAGAGCTTAAAGGAAAATTGACCGGCATGTCCTTCCGTGTCCCTACGCCTACGGTTTCCGTTGTCGATCTCACGATCCGCACAACCAAGGAGACCAGCTACAAGGAAATCTGCGCCGCGATGAAGAAAGCCAGCGAGACTTATCTCAAAGGCATCCTCTCCTACACGGAAGACGAAGTAGTCTCCACGGATTTCATTCACGATAAAAGCTCGAGCATTTTCGATGGCGGAAGCGGCATCGAACTCAACAGCCGCTTTTTCAAGCTAGTGAGCTGGTATGATAACGAATGGGGCTACAGCAACCGCTGCGTAGACCTTCTCAAGCACATCATCGCCTGATTTAAAATATTATGGCGAAAAAAACGATCCGAGATATTGATGCCGCCGGCAAACGTTGCCTGGTGCGTGTGGACTTTAACGTTCCTCTTGAGGAACACGACGGGGAAATCGTCATCACCGACGATACGCGTATTCGTGGCGCGCTTCCGACGATTCAACACCTGCTCGATCAGGGTGCGAAAGTCATTTTGTGCAGCCATCTCGGACGTCCAAAAGGCAAGAAAGATCCAAAGCTA
>JBDSIH010000350.1:0-2133 GCA_039918055.1 Chthoniobacterales bacterium | reverse complement strand
TTCAGCCGCCGGTGGATGAGCTGGACTGGGCGCCCTGGGAGCAACAGGGGGTGGAGCAATCTCTCTCCGGCGCAATCGTGGGTTCAGCAATAACCGTGCGTGAGCGCCTGGAAAACTTTATTGAGCGGATAAAGCCCGATGAGATTCTTGCGACGGCGCAGATTTTCGATCACGCCGCACGGGTGCATTCCTTTGAGATCGTGGCGGAAGTGCGGGAACAGTTGTTCGCGAAATAAGCCTCAAGGCCATGGTCTTTTATTTTCCGATTTCAACCATCCAACAATTATTTCATACCTGCTGGAGTCTGGAGATAATTTTGCCAGTAATTCAATAATCTGCTCATGGCTAAGAGGATTTTTTTTAGTGACGCGTCTCACCGCATCAACCAGGAACCAGCACTGCCGTAAAAAGAACCGTTGTGATTCAATGCTCCTGCGATATTGGTTGTAGTCAGCTGCCCGAATATCGTTTTCCGGATCGGAAGAATTCATATAAAATGTAACATATGGATTTTTGATTTCAGGCCAACCACCCGATAAATCGCGATAGGAACATTCCAGAAGTCCGCGTAAATAGTCATTGAGCGCTTCAGGTATTTTTCCCAGCTGTTCCTGTGAGTTGCCGCGCCACATTAAAATCTGGGAATAGGTAATTTCAGACAGGCCATAACACTTTAGCGAAGAGGTAAAATATTGCACTGCTTTGGCGGGATCTACCATGCCGGTTCGCTGGCCGTAAACAAGACCGATGGAAACTTCTAATTCGATCCATTCATTTCCGGTTGGATATTTTTTCTGAAGAGTAAAATAAGGATCCGCGGATTTGGTTTCAGCCACCTCTTTTGAAGCTGCCTGATATTCCTCTAGAAATGTTTTTGATAAACCTGGTAAATTGGAGTGCTGTGCGAGAAGTGTTGCTGTCGAAAGCACCATTGTAACAAGTAATCCAATCGGCAGAGTTACTTTCATTAACGCTTTTCCGGATTGGGCACAAGCGTTGCGCCGAGGGCGATTTTTTTCCAAAGGGCGAGGGTCGCGGGTTTTGCGAGATTGGGGCGGACGGTGTAGGCGAGGGAGTAGATGCCGTCGGTTCCCTGAATGAATCGGCGCACGCCCTGTTCGCTGGCGGCGAGGGATTTATAGGTGATGAGGGCCGAAGTGGCAGTCGATACTTCCTGCTTCATTTCAATATTCGGATCGGATTTCTTCATGGCCGCTTTCCATGCGACGATATAATCCTTCAGCGGCATGTTTGTGAAAATGATCTGCTGCGCGACGAGTTCCTTCCACTGCTCGACATTATCGCCCTTTATGACGAATTCCATGATGCAGCCGTCCTTAGTGCCATTCGTGTAGGCCTCCTGCCATGGTCGGGAATCATCCATAAGCGCAAAGCTCATTGCCTCATTGGGAGCGGGCACCGCTTGGGCAAGAAGCATCATCGGCAATGCGAATGCAAGCAGACTGCCGAGAAGAAATTTCCGTCCGCAGTTAATAAAGAATTGGAGATGCATAATAGTGCGGCGGTTAATTTTTCACGGGCGCCAGTTTTACGTCCGTGATTTTAGCGATGATGCGGAAATCAATGACATCGTTATCGGTAAGTGCATTATAGTTATAGAGAGTGGCCTCTGTATCAGATGCGCAACGAATCATCGGAAACCCGAGTTCCGTGACCGAGTTTATCGCCACAGTATCAGAGGCAAGCTCCGGATAAACCGTCTGGCTCGCGCCGGTTTCCATGCGGATTTCAAAGGCGGTTCTATTAAACATGTTGGTCGACATGTTCAAGGGCTTGTAGCGATAGATGGTAAGCTCTCCTTTGGCGGGAGTCGCGCCGGAATTATTGATCGATTGAGGATAGCTTTTTTTGACTTGGCCCAGTTCTTTTATCTCCGCGACGATATCCAGCGCCTTATGGGGTGGAATGGTATATTTATAAACAATGGAACGGAGACCGAGAATTTCCTCCATTTTCTTTTGCTGAATATTACCCGGTTGATTTCCTGAATAGTAAGTTACTTCCAGGAAGGAACATTTCGCATTCTGTTCCGCACAAGCAGGCGAAGGGAGAAGGGCGAGGAGAACGAGTGCAATGAAATGGCGGAAGGACATGCGGGTACGATGTGGCCTT
>JBDSIH010000349.1:0-4773 GCA_039918055.1 Chthoniobacterales bacterium | reverse complement strand
ATAATAAAAAACGGCCCTACCTCGGTAGCGGGTTTGAAAAGATTGATCGCGATCTTACTCTATTGATCGAATGCTTTTCCAATGTTCTTACCGCGCTCGGCCACAAGGGTCTTGCGAAACGCCTTCCATGGTCTCCTGAAACGACCGCAAAGAACGACGCCTCTCCCGCATTATCTGCGCAGGCCTATTCCATCGCTTTCCAGCTATTGAACATGGTGGAAGAAAATGCGGCGGCGTATGTCCGCAAGCAGCGCGAGTCCGAACACGGTGCCGCGGCGGAACGCGGACTGTGGGGTTTTTACATGAAGGAGCTTAAGGCATCCGGAGTGAAGGAATCCAGGGTCGCGGAAATGATCCGCTCCAGCATTGTCGAACCTGTCCTGACTGCACACCCGACGGAAGCAAAACGCCTTTCCGTTCTTGAGCAGCACCGCACATTATTCGCGCTCATCGAGCAGCTGAATAATCCGCAGAGCGATGTTTCGTTGAATTACCTCAAGCGTGAATTCCGCGCCTCCCTCGAGCGTCTGTGGCGGACAGGCGAAGTACTGATTCGCCGCACCGATCTCTCCGACGAACGCCGCAATGTTCTGCACTATCTCAGCGAGGTATTTCCCGGCATTCTAAAACAACTTGATGATCGCTTCGAAGATGCGCTTACGCTAGCGGACTACGACGCGAAGGAAATCATCAAGCAGGGCGGATATCCGAAACTGCGCTTTGGCACCTGGGTGGGTGGAGACCGCGATGGGCATCCTCTCGTCACAGCGGAAGTTACCGCAGATACACTGGCCAGCCTGCGCAAGGCAGCGCTGAGCCGCATCTGGCGCGAACTCAGCGAACTGGAAGCGAAGTTGACCCTTTCCGCATGGATGCAGCAACCGCCCAAGTCTCTTACCGAACGTTTTGGAAAACCCCCGGAAAATTACCGCGTTGAACCCTGGCGCTGGTATGTGAAACAGATGATGGCACGCGTGCCCGGAAATCCGGATGCGCAATATTGCTACACACAACCCGAAGAACTTGCGGATGATCTCGCTGCTCTTTCCGCGGGACTCCAGGAAATTGGTGCGGGATTACTGGTCGAGCGCGACGTGCGCCCCGTCATCCGTGTCCTTGAAATTTTTGGCTTCCATCTGGCCTCGCTGGATATTCGCCAGAACAGCCGCTTTTATCGCCACGCCCTTTCGGAGCTGATGACCTTCGCCGGACTGGACGGCAAGGGCTTCATGAACGACTGGACGGAGGAAAAGCGCGTGGAGTTCCTCAGCAAGGAGCTCACTTCGCCGCGGCCCTTTCTCCCCGCCGGAGAGACCGCACCCGGACCACACTCCTCCGCTGTGCTGGAATGCTTCCGCGTGCTCGCGCAGGAAATTGAAAGTTACGGTCGCGAAGGCATCGGCTCATTGATTGTGAGCATGACGACCGAAGTTTCCGATCTCCTCATCGTCTATGTGCTCGCACGGGATGGTGGGTTGTGCAGTCTCGTTAAGGGGCAGCTTGCCTGTAAACTTCCAGTAGTTCCGCTCTTTGAAACTATTCCCGATTTGCAGCGCGCCCCTTCCATCTTAAAAACTTTTCTCGCCCATCCGGTGACAAAATCCAGTCTCCTCCTGCAGAAAGAGAAAAACCGCAGCTCGAAGCGTGTGGAGCAACAGGTCATGGTCGGCTACAGCGACAGTTGTAAAGACGCGGGAATTTTTGCCAGTGCATGGTCTCTGCATTGTGCGCAGGCTGCTCTTGCGGAAACCGCAAATGAAGTGGGCGTAGATGTCTGTTTCTTCCACGGACGCGGGGGCACGGTAAGTCGCGGCGCGGGTCCGACCCATCGTTTTCTGGAGGCGCTTCCACTCAAGTCCTTCGACGGGCATATCCGCATTACCGAACAGGGCGAAACGATTGCGCAGAAATACGCACACCTCGATACGGCGGCCTACAATCTTGAGTTGCTTCTCGCGGGAGTAACGGCAACGACGCTGCGACAAAAATCCGCCACCGGCAAGGGCATTCCAAAGGCTGCACACAGCCTCATGGATAAACTCTCGACCGCCAGTGAAAATGCATATCGCGAATTGCTGAATGAAGAAGGCTTTGTCGAATTTTATCGCGAAGCCACTCCGCTGGATGCCCTTGAAGTCAGCCAGATTGGTTCCCGCCCAGCACGGCGCAGCGGAATGAGCAGCCTCGATGATCTTCGTGCGATTCCGTGGGTCTTCAGCTGGAATCAGGCCCGCTTCTACCTGCCCGGCTGGTATGGCGTCGGCACTGCGCTGGCAAGCCTTTCCACCACCGAGCTAAAGGAACTTCACGCCTGGACGAAGTCCTGGCCGTTCCTGAATTATGCGATGACAAATATCGAATCCAGCATCGCCAGCAGCGACCCGACTCTCATGAAAGAGTATGCGGGACTAGTGAAGAACAAAAAGCTGCGCGACCGCCTTTTCCAGCGCATTCTCGACGAATATACCAAGACCCGGGAAAGCTTTGATCGCCTTTATGGTTCTCCGATGACTGAACGCCGCCCCCGGCTGGTAAAAACGCTTAAGCTGCGCGCAGATGCCTTACGCAAACTGCACCTCGACCAGATTGGACTCCTGCACCAATGGCGCGAACTGAAAGAAAAAGGGGATTCCAGCAACGCCGATGCGTTGATTCCTGAAATCACGCTTTCCGTCAATGCGATCGCCAGCGGATTGCGGACGACCGGCTAAAGCAGCTCCGGCAGCGCCTTCAGAAGAATCTGCGACCACGTTTCCAGTGAGTCGCTGCGTTCCTGTAATTGCTCAATCGTAAGAAACTCAAGCTGCGTAATCGCGGATTCACCGGATTGCACATCTGCCCGCTCTAGCTGAAAAATATGAACCACGCCGAGATGGACTTTGCCTACTTCGGTTTCGTCGTCATTGATTAAAGCCACCATGCGGTCGGTGAACGGGGAATTCATCTTGAGTTCTTCGTTGAGCTCGCGTTCCACGGCGCGCTTGTAGGTATCTTCGCTCATCGAATCAAGATGCTCATCAGTATCATTGATATGGCCGCCGATGCCGATGGAGCCCTTGGACATCAGGCGCTTTTCGCCGCCTTTTCCGCCGCGGACGTAGTGGAGAATCTTTCCCTCATGGACGAGGACTGCATACGGGATGAGCTGTTTGAAAGAAGGGTCATTCTCCGCGCTGCCGCGGGCGAGAAAGGAGTTATTTTCCTTTGAGAGAAGGCTGGGCAGGTAACGACTGACTTCAAGATTGATTCCCTGAAACGCACCGAGCTTATCGAAGAGCGAACGGGGAACTACCAAGACCATTTCATCCATTTTTGACATAGTGAAAAGCGTAGCGGGATTTGCCCCGTATGCAAGCGGCAGGGAGGATTGTCCCTGCCGTTTTTATAGATACTTCTGCAAATGCTCGCGCAGCTCAGCGCGGGCCCGGAAGAGCATGCTTTTTACCGCACTGACACTGGTGGAAAGAATTTCCGCGATCTCTTCGTAGGATAGCTCTTCATAACGTCTCAGCACGACGGCCATACGCTGCTGCTCGGGCAGTGCGGCGATGGCGGCATCCACGGCGGCCTGCAATTCCTTTTGCTCCATCTGGTCCGCGGGGGACGGCGTTACGGTATCTTCATACTGCTGCGCAGGCCGGTCATCATGCTCAGCATCGAGCGGCTGCGTGGGGTGTCTTGTCCTGCGGCGGATTTCATTGAAGACCAGGTTGCGCGTAATCGTCATCAGCCAGGTATTGAATTTGGCTTTGGGCTTATAGGTTTTCGCGGATTTCCAGACGCGGAGAAAAACCTGCTGCGCGATATCCTCAGACCCCTCCTCGTTTCCGAGCATGCGCGTCACGGTGCCGACTACGCGGTATTGATAATTAGTCACCAGGGCATGGAAAGCGTCCAGATCGCCGTCTTTGACGAGCATCATTAAAGCAATATCGTCCGCTTCCGACGCGGATTTATCCCCGGACTCCTCCTGCATGGGAAACTTAATATCAGATATAGTGCCGGGAGACACGTATGATTGAACACCGGTAAAATTCAATGGGTGTAAACAATTTATGCTCGCCCCCCGAGTAAAGGCAGGGTTTTATCCTGAGACTCAGGATGGATAAGCCGATCGTCGCCAGCTACACCACTTTCTTCCTCAAGAAGGAAATGCGGCATATTTACCGCCAAATCACCGGTCTGCGGGAATTTCGCACCTTTGTCATTACCAAGGATCGGATGAATGAAGCCGAATACCCCTTCCCCGATATCGAGGTTCTTACCGAAAAACGCGGCCGCCTCCTCGAACGTTTCAAGTTAAAATATATCCAGCGTCAGCCTTCGTTTTTTTATCGCGGCGAAGATGTTCCTTTAAATGCCGCGCTGGATCGCTGGAACTGCCCGCTCATGCATATTTACTTTGGGCATACCGGCGTTTACCTGATGCCCTTTTTGAAGCAATGGCAGGGCAAGGCGCTGGTTTCTTTTCACGGGATGGATGTCATGCCTCGCGAAAATGAACGCGGCTATACCAAAAAGCTCAGGGAACTGCTTCAGGTAATTCCGCTCGTTCTGGCGCGCAGCCAATCGCTTGTCAAAAAGCTCGAAGCGCTGGGGTGCCCTCCGGAAAAAATTCGCATCAACCGCACCGGTATTCCGCTGGATGAATTTCCAGTCGCGGAACGCAATTTTCCGAAGGATGGTAAATGGAGAATCGTTCAGGCCTGCCGACTAATTGAGAAAAAGGGCCTACCTACTGCGCTCTGTGCTTTCGCGCGATTCCATGCGAAG
>JBDSIH010000348.1:0-12284 GCA_039918055.1 Chthoniobacterales bacterium | reverse complement strand
TGCTGTTGCTGTTGTTGCTGTTGTTGCTGCTGTTGCTGCTGTTGCTGCTGTTTTGGAGGAGGCTCTTCCTTTTCCATATCTTTCAGCATTTTCTCGACGACTTCTTTATTATGTTTAGCGGGCGCATTGCCCGACTCCTGTTTCAAGACTTCGCTGTATCGCTGGATGGCATCTTTCCAGTTCGCTATTTTATGCGCCTTGTCCTGAGCTTTCTCCCCTTTTCGGACCAGCGCGTTTCCCAGATTATAATCCGCCGCATTGCGAATTTTCTGATCTTCAGAAAGAAAAGCCTTTGTGAAATAGTTGATTGCTTTGTCGTAGTCTCCGAGCTTGTACGCAGCGGCCCCGGCATCAAACTGAATGGCGGAAACATCCGGTTGTCTCGCCAGGTCACTCTCGAAAGTGCCCAATGCCGATTTATAATCCTGGTTTTCATATTTCTCCAATCCGGGATTAACTTCCGCATAAGCGGATACTGAAAACAAAAGCAGCAGGACAATGCCCGAAAGCGCCGGAGATGCGCTGTTGCGAGGGCGTCCGTTTTTTCCAGTTCTTCGGCGATCACCAATCAGAAGCGCTATCACCAATGCAATAACTCCCGGAATTAATGTCCACTCATAGCGCTCAATGGGAGTGCGGGATGTCATTGAATTAAAATCCTTCGACTCCATGGGCTCGATGCCTTTTGTCAAAATAGTGCGCGCCGTATCCGAATCCAGCGGCTGATAAAATCCGCCGGTCTCCTTCGCTATTTCCTTTAACCGCGCCGCATCGAGTTTCGAGCGCACGACTTTACCGGATTCATCCCGCACGAGGTCAGTCCCTCCGGTTTCGGCTTCCACCGGAATGAGTGATCCCTGCTCGGATCCCACGCCTACGGTGAAAATGCGGACTCCCTGTTTCCTGGCTTCCTTGGCCGCCTGCACGCCGCTCTCATCCAGTTCCTCACCATCGGTAATAAGAATAAGCGCGCGCGTCATTCCTTCCGCTTTTCCAAAAGCTTCCAGGGCAAGCCGGATGGACGCGGCGATATTGGTTCCGCCTTTTGGAATGACATTGGTATCCAGCTCATCAATCGCGTTATCCACCGCGGAGTAATCAAGCGTCAATGGCGCCTGGAGAAATGCAGTTCCGGCAAATGCCACAAGCCCGACGCGATCTCCCTGCAAAGCATGAACCAGATCGAGCGCGACGAGTTTCGCTCGTGTCAGCCGGTTCGGAGAGACATCCGTGGAGAGCATACTACGGGAAGTATCCAGTGCGATAATCACGTCACGCCCTTTCGCTTTGATTTCATTAAAGCTGTAGCCATATCGCGGTTGCGACAGGGATAAAATCACGCACCCCAGACTGAACATAAGCAGAATATTTCGCGTCCACCGGCGTCGCAGGCTTACCGTACCAACAAGCGCTGTTTGCAGACGGGGCGCAATAATACGGGCAATCAGGACTTCACGTCTGCGCTGTGCCCAAAAAAACAACACGGCCAGCACGGGCAGAAGGGCCAGTGCTGCAAACCATAAAGGATAACCGAATATCAGGGCAGTTTTCTCCATGTCGTCTGTGAAAGAATGATTTCCAATGTTAATACGCCGAGACCCGCAATCAGGAACCACGGAAATAAATCGCGGTACTGCGCGATCTTCTCAATCTCGATTTTGGATTTTTCCAGCTTATCAATATCCGCAAAAATGCCCTCCAGCGTCCGGGTATCCGTAGCGCGAAAAAACTGCGCACCTGTCAGCTTCGCAATTTCAGAAAGTGTTTTTTCATCCACATCGGCATTGATCATCTGATACTGCTTCCGGCCGAATGCATCCGTTACCGGATAAGGCGCCGCGCCCCGTGTTCCCGCACCGATGGTATAGACTCGAATCCCCAGCGCTTTGGCGGCTTCTGCCGCTGTCAGCGGCGTGACTTTACCGGCATTACTTTCCCCATCCGTCAGGAGAACGACGAGTTTCGTTTTTGCATTAGAGTTTTTTAAACGGTTAGCTGCAGAGGCAATGGCCGAACCAATTGCGGTACCATCCTCGACAAGCCCGATTTGAATACGATCAAGATTTTTGATTAGCCAGTCATGATCCAGCGTGGGTGGACTGACGAGATACGGCCTGCCGGCGAATGCGATGATTCCGATTCGGTCATTGGGCCTTGAATCAATAAACTTCTGCGTCACCTGCTTCACGGCTTCAATACGGTTTGCCCGCTGACCGCCAATGGTAAAATCCTCCGAAAGCATGGAGCGGGAAACATCCATCAACAACACGATGTCCACTCCGCTCGCCTGGGTACGGGTAATGGTTCGCCCAAACTGCGGACGGGCAAGGGCCACAATAAACAAAGCCAGTGCAAGGTAGGATAGCGCGGTGAGAAAATCGCCAACTCGTGAACGTCTCCGGGTTCCTATGGACGATAATGTGGCCGTACTTGAAAAAACAACGCCGGAGGTGCCCCCGAATTTTCCCTTTAGAAAAGAAATTACAGGAATGATGAAAAGGCAAAGCAACACCCATGTATGGGCGAAACCTAACTGGGACAAATCGGAGAAGTTCATTGCCCCCTCTCCTTTTTATTCTCAATGACGAGTGCAAATGCGGTTTCCAATAACGCGGCGCTATCCTCGGAAGTAGCATGCAGATGCGCAAATTTGATAAGATCGGCCTTTTCCAAAAAGAGGGCGAGCGCTGCCTTTTGGTCATCACCAAAAATAGCGCGTGTCTGGAGCATCGCCAGAAACTCAATGGAAGTCTGTGTCGTTGCCGCAAGCGCGTATTCCTTCTCAATGAAAGTGCGGAGAATATCCGAAACCATGAAGCTGAAGTGATAAGGATCGGACGATTCTATGGAGGGACGCAAAGCTTCCAGCCTTTGCAACATCTCTTCGCGCATGGTGAGCTGTTTTTGCTTTTTTTTGCGCAAGAAGAGCCACCAGATCAAACCGCCCAGCAGCACGAGCACCAGAAAAGCCGCCAGCGCGACCATCCATAGGGGGTATGGAAAGTAACCCATAGGAGCAAGAATGTCCTTGATGGGGGCGGGAGTGGCTGAAGCTTGAGCGGCGGCGGGGTTCATGCGGCGACCATACGACGTTCACGCCGGGCAAAAAACGAACGCAGGGGAAGGATGTAATCCTCGTTTGTATGAAGCGGGATCATATCCACCCGCCGGCTTCCAAACAGGTGCATTAATTCTTTCCAGCGTTTTTTCTCAAGAGCCGCATAGGAACTCATTGCGGCTTTGTCCGAAGTGTTAATTTCAATTTGTTCTCCCGTCTCCGCATCTTCAAAAGTAATAATGCCCACATCGGGAATCACCTCTTCACCGGGATCCACGATGGGCACGGCTACCAAATCGTGACGCTGGGCAGAAACCGAGAGCGGACGGGAAAAATCGGGGCAAAGAAAATCGGAAATCACAAAAACCACCGAGCGGCGCGTCAATATTCTGTTCAGATAATCCAGTGGCACGGAAGCATTCGTGGTTTTTCCCTTTGGCTCAAAATAGAGCATCTCCCGGATCAGACGCAGGATATGAAGCCTTCCTTTTTTTGGTGGAATAAAAAGCTCCACCTCATTGGTAAAGAGAATCATCCCCACCTTATCGTTATTCTGGATGGCGCTGAATGCGAGAATGGATGCCACTTCCGCAGCCAGTTCGCGCTTGCTCATTTCCACACTTCCAAAAATACCAGAGGCACTGACATCGACGAGCAGCATGACAGTCATCTCTCGCTCTTCCGTGAATTTTTTTACGTACGGCGTATTCATACGCGCGGTGACGTTCCAGTCGATAGTACGGATTTCATCTCCGGGAATGTACTCGCGCACTTCCTGGAAGTTCATTCCACGGCCTTTGAACACGCTTTGGTACTGCCCGGCAAATGACGCATTAACCAGGCGGCGTGTGCGCAATTCAAGGCGCCGGATTTTCTTTAGAATATCAGTAGGATCCTGCATGGCGGTAAAAGTGGTTACCGCAGGACGACTCCCCCGCTAGGGGACCGGAAGTCCTGCAAATATTTTTTGAATGACCATTTCACTCGTTACCGCTTCTGCCTCAGCTTCGTAGCTTACGGCGACACGGTGACGAAGAACGTCGAGACCCACATCCTTGATATCCTGCGGAGTCACATAGCCGCGACCACGAATAAAGGCGAGCGCTTTGGCAGCGAGGGTCAGGTAGATCGTGGCACGCGGAGATGCTCCATAACGGATCATCCCATCCATGCGAAGTTTGAATACCGCCGGCTCACGTGTGGCCCATACGATATCCACGATGTAGTCTTTGACGCGGTCGTCCACATACACGTCATTTACGACGATGCGGGAATCGATGATGGATTGAGGATCAATGATTCGCGCCACTTCCAGTTTAGGCGAGGAGGTGGACATCGCGTCAAGAATCGAGCGTTCCTCCACGCGTGTCGGGTAGCCGACATTCACCTTCAGCATGAACCGATCCAGCTGCGCTTCGGGAAGCTGGTAGGTTCCTTCCTGCTCCAGAGGATTCTGCGTCGCGAGAACAAGAAAGGGATCAGGAAGCTTGAACGTTTCTTCGCTGATCGTAACCTGCCGCTCCTGCATAGCTTCAAGCAGCGCGCTTTGCACTTTCGCAGGGGCACGGTTAATTTCATCCGCCAGTATGAGATTTGAAAAAATCGGGCCGAGCTTTGTGGTGAATACTCCATCCCTCGGATTGTAAATCAGCGTTCCAATCAAATCGGCAGGAAGCAGATCCGGCGTAAATTGGATTCGCTGAAATCCGGTATTGATGGCCGAGGAGAGCGTACGGACGGTCAATGTTTTTGCCAGACCGGGCACGCCTTCGAGCAGAACATGCCCATTGGCAAGTAGTCCCATGACGAGACTCTCGACGAGATGTTTTTGCCCGACGACCACCTTGCCGACCTCCTGAAGAAGGGGCTGTATCCAGTGTCCACTTTCCTGAACGCGCTGGTTCAATTCCTGTGTTGTAAGAGTTACCGTGCTAGACATGATTTTTCTACGTAATTAAATATTGCTTAGGTTTAAGACAAACCAGGACAAGATTTGTTCGATGAATTTTTATTAAAATTTTGATCAGGGCTGAAGATACGGCCCTACATCAAAGGGATCACCGATCTTAACGGCGTCGTAAGCCTTCTCCCCGAGGTTGGAAACAATGTAGTCTTTTGAGGAGCCGTCTTTTTGTTTCACCGCGACGGTGATTTCGTATTGGCCCTTGACCTCCCGGCTATTAAGCCCCCCCTTGCCGACCGTAATCTGCTGTTCCGGTCCGGGCGTGAAGTTTTTCGCAGTCACAGTTCCTCTCATGCGGGACTCGACAATCTGTGAAGACATATTGAAAACCGCAGCAATAAGGAATGCGACAAGTATAATGCCAATAAGGACAACGCCCACGATAAGCTTCGCAGGCTTCTTCGGGGTAAAGATACGGGGATTTTCAGCCATGAGAAAGTTTAGCAGGATAAGTTATCCGCTGAAAATCTAAAATCCTAAGAAACGGACGAAAGATTTCCCTTAATTTCCAAAGCCTGCTTCAGGGCTGTTTCGATATCGGGAGCGAGCACACAAAAATGTCCCATTTTCCTTCCCGGCTTGGCATGCCGTTTCCCATAAAGGTGCAGTTTGGCATTCCTATTTTTCAGCACCGCAAGCCAGTTAGGCGCTTTTTCCCCCTGCCAGGCATCTCCCAGGATATTCACCATAACCACAGGAGAAAGCAGAGCGAAACTGCCCAGGGGAAGGCCACAAACCGCTCGCACATGCTGTTCAAACTGACTGGTGATACAGGCATCGAAGGAATAATGCCCCGAATTATGCGGCCGGGGTGCCAGCTCATTGACAAGGAGATGACCATCCTCTCCGACGAAAAATTCCACCGCAATAAGCCCGACCAGCTGAAAGACCTCCGCGATGCGCAAGGCTATGCGCTCCGCCTCCACTCTTACCGCATCCGAAACGCGTCCGGGCACAATGCTGATATCCAATATGTGATTGGTATGAATATTTTCCGAAAGCGGCAGACAGGCAGACTCTCCGCCATGGCTGCGGGCGCAAATGACGGAAACTTCCTTTTCAAAAGAAATCCATTTTTCAAGGACCGCGCGGGAACCGTTAAGGGTTGCCCATGCGGCAGAAACCTCACTTTTTGACTTAATACGGACCTGCCCTTTACCATCGTAACCGAAATCCGCGGTTTTTAAAACGCAGGGAAGTCCAATTTGGTCCACCGCCTGCTGCAATTCCTCTTCCGAAGTCACAATGGCAAAAGGCGCATGAGGGATATTGTTCTCTCGAAGGAAGCATTTTTCCCGTTCCCGGTTTTGGCAGGTATGCAGGATATTTGCCGAAGGATGCACCGGGACCTGGGCGGAGAGAATCTTGACCGTCTCCGAAGGAATATTCTCAAATTCGAGGGTAATCACATCCACGCCTTTAGCGAACTCGCACAGCGCGGCCTCGTCGTCATAGGAGGCATTGATTTCCAGATCGCATACCTCGCCCGCCGGACAATTCGGGGAAGGCTCGTAAACATGCACGCGATAACCCATTTTTCGGGCCGCAATCGCCGTCATCCGGCCAAGCTGGCCGCCGCCCAGAATTCCGATCGTTCCTCCGGGAAGAACGGGAGAAATGGAGAAATTCTCTTTTTCTTGTGGGAGGGCGTGGATAGTCTCGCTCGTTTCTTTATCGCGCATGGATCGTTTCGTTTATTTTGTAGCGTTGGCTGTCGTCAGCATTATTCGCAGGCTGCCGCTGAAGGTTTGTTATGCCTTTGGCGAAATCCTGGGAATGGTTCTCTGGATTGTTCTGCCGCGTTATCGCCGGCTTGCAAGCAGAAACCTCGCCGCCGCCTTCCATGGCGAGAAAACTCCGGCGCAGATTTCGGCCATGACACGGGAGCATTTCCGGGCCATGTGCTCAAACGGGATATGCGCCCTGAAGATGGCAGAGATGCCCGAGGAAGTCGTGCAAAAGCTCGCTCCTATCGAGGGGCTGGATGGCTTGTGGGATGGCATTCGCAAGGGCAAAGGCGTCGTCGTGGCGATCAGCCATATCGGAAACTGGGAGCTTTGCGCCCAGGTGCTTGCCTATATACGCCCCACCCCGGCAGGCACTGTTTTTCAGGCGCTTCGAAATCCTTACATTAATAAAATGATCGATAAGGACCGCCGGAAACGGGGCGGTGTCACTTTTGACCGTAAAAAGGGCTTTGCCGGACCGCTGGCAATGCTTCGCGAAGGCGGCGTGGTTGGAGTCCTTATTGATCAGCGCGCCGGCACCAGCGGGGTTTGGACGCCGCTTTTTAACCAAATTTGCTCTACCTCCCCCCTCGCCGCCGCGCTTGCAAGCCGTACGGGCGCGCAGGTCATCCCCGCCGCCGTTTATACCGAAGGCTTCGCGAAGTGGAGAATCGTCGTCGGCAAGCCTGTTCCATACGATCCCGCGAATCAGGATCAACTGACCTACGATCTCAATCTGGCGCTCGAAGCCCAGATCCGAGAATCTCCCAAAGACTGGTTCTGGGTGCACAACCGCTGGCGCATGCAGGACCCCGATTTTCTGCTCGGACGTGCCAAGCGCGGCGTGTTCCTTCCTGAAAACCTGGACTCTAAAACGCTTCGTCCATTCCGCATCATTATTCGATCCAGTAACTGGCTGGGCGATGCCGTGATGAGTGCGCCTGCCGTCACAGCAATCAAGCACGGACGCCCGGATGCGTTTGTCACTATTTTAACTCCCGCAAAGCTTGCGGATTTTTGGAAAGAAGTCGAAGGGGTGGATGCCATCATCACCACGGAACCCGGCGTTTTCGCCACTGCCGCCAAAATTCGTGGCAAGGCGGATGTTGCGATTATTTTCCCAAACTCCACCCGCACAGCACTGGAAGCGTATCTTGCAAAAATTCCGCGGCGTGTGGGCTGCCGCGGCCATTTTCGCAAGCATCTGCTCAATCAGATTCCCACGGACAAACGAATGAAGCGTGTTCGTCCGGAACATCAGTCGCTGCATTACCTGCGTCTTGCAAACTGGGTCGGCGCACCGGATCTCCCGCCCGCACAGCCAAAATATACAGTCCCACCCTCGCCACCTTACCAAATCGGAATTTGCCCCGGCGCGGAATATGGCCCCGCAAAACGCTGGCCTGCGGAACGCTTCGCGGAAACCATCCGCACCGTATCGGAAAAACTTCCGGTAAAATGGACGATTGTCGGCACCAGGGGAGACATGGCCGTTGCCGAGGAAATCGCGAAGCAATGCCCGAATGCCGCGCTGGAAAATAAGGCGGGCACAACATCGCTCGCAGAGCTCATTGCATTTTTAAAGACGCTCCATCTCCTCATCACAAACGATACAGGAACAATGCATCTCGCCGCATATCTTGGTGTCCCGACCATCTCCATCTTTGGCTCCACCGAACCCATCCTCACCGGCCCGATTGGCCCGAACCAGCAGGTTGTGCGCCATCAGGTCGAGTGCAGCCCATGCTTCCTGCGGGAATGCCCGATTGATTTCCGCTGTATGAAGGCCGTGGAACCCGCGGAAATCGCCGAACTCACTTTGACTGCACTCGAAAAACAATCCACCTCCTCGTCATAGCGGGTTGTTATTTCCGTACTAACTTCATTATCATCCCCACTATGGCAAACGATTCCCTGATCGAAAATCTGCATGTCTGCATTCTTGCCGGAGGAAGCGGGGAGCGTTTCTGGCCCATGAGCCGGATGGATACCCCAAAACATCTCCTGCAACTTTTAACTTCCTGCACGCTGGTCGAAGAAACCGTAAATCGTGTCGCCACCGTGTTGCCGCTGGATCGCATTCATGTTCTGACCAATCAGGCGCAATTTAAAAACACCCGTGCGGTTTTGTCGAACCTACCGGAAGGAAACATCGTCGCCGAGCCCGCAAAGCGCGATACCGCTCCCGCAGCCGCGCTCGCCACTGCTCTGGCCTACCGCGAAGACCCAGAGGCCGTGTGTGCGTTATTTCCGGCCGATGCGATGATTCATGATCTCCCCGCCTTTGGACGTAACCTGCGCGATGCGCTCGAGGCGGCACAGAAGTTTGATGCCTTTGTCACTTTTGCCATTCCGCCATCCCATCCCTCCACGGGCTTCGGTTATCTGGAACTCTCGGAGTCGCTGGGAAAAGGCACGGAGAACAGCGAAATCAGCGAAGTTGCGCGTTTCGTGGAAAAGCCGAATCTTGAAAATGCTGAGGCTTATCTCAAAAGCGGAAAATATGCCTGGAATGCGGGCATGTTTCTCTGGAAGGCAAAACATTTCCTGGAAGAAGCCGGGCGCCTTCAGCCGGAGCTCGCGGCATTTATCCGCAATTTCCCCAAAGGCGATTACCAGGATTATCTCAAGGTGGAGTTTGAAAAACTGCCGAAGATTTCTGTCGATTACGCCATCATGGAAAAAGTGAATCGCGTCATCGCCGTACGCGCAGAGTTTGACTGGGATGACGTCGGCACCTGGACCGCGCTGCCAAACCATCTCGGCGAAGACGAAGCCGGCAATACGGCGCGCGGGGAAATTATCCTCCATGATTCCAAAAATAATATCGTACTTTCAAACGGCCGGATGGTCGCTCTCTGCGGAGTGGAAAATCTCGTCGTCATCGAAACTGCGGATGCGGTGCTCGTCTGTCATCGCGATGCGGTGCAGAATGTGAAAAAGCTTCAGCCGCATCTTCCCGATCATCTGCGTTGATAGTATGTCCGGTTCCCAGCAAATCCATCGGGTCGCGGTGACCGCCGTGAGCTGCATAAGTCCGCTGGGAGCAGACGAAGCGGAAACAGCAGCGGCATTACGCGCCGCCGGAGATTATGTAAAGCCGGTGACGCTTTTTGATGTTTCCACTACCCGTTGCAAAACAGCGGGACAGGTCACCGATCAAAGCCTGGAAAAAGCGGATGCCTATCATTCACGTGCAAAAAAACTTTCCCGCGTTTCCCGCATGATGATCGCCGCGTTGGGTGATGCCGTAACCCAATGTCCCACATTTATACCCGACCGGATCGTCATGGGAACAACTAGCGGAGGAATGGCTTTTGGCGAGGCTTTCTACCGTGCATTTTCCGAAAATCAATCACTTCGCGGAGCCAGGCACTGGGTAAAGGAATACGTACCCCAGCAGGCCATGCTGGACGCCATGGAGCCGCTTGGATGGAAAGCTCCTTACCAGATAATTTCCAATGCCTGCGCGTCGGGAACAAACGCCATCGGAAGCGCGTATCATCTGGTGCGCAACGGCCTCTGCCGGAGTATTGCCTGCGGAGGATATGATGCGATTTCAGAACTTGTTTTCCACGGCTTTGATTGTCTCCAGGCATCAACTCCGGAAAAGTGTCGCCCGTTTGATGCGCAGCGAACGGGGCTCGCTCTTGGCGAAGGGGCGGCTGTTCTTTTTTTGGAGGACTGGGACTACGCCGTGCAGCAGGGGCGAACGATTCTGGCGGAAATCGCCGGTTATGGCTCCGCGACCGATAATCACCACCTCACCCAGCCCAACCCCGATGGAAATGGCCCTCGCCGCGCCATGGAAGCTGCGCTGCGCTCTGCAGAACTTCTGCCGACACAAATCGATTATATCAACGCCCACGGAACAGCCACACTCTACAATGATGCCAGCGAAGGGCGCGCCATTCTGGATACCTGCCCCACCACTAAAGTAAGCAGCACGAAATCCATGATGGGACATTCCCTTGGCGCTGCAGGCTCGATCGAGGCGGCCTTTTGTATCTACGCGCTGCGCGGAGGGTTTCTTCCTGCAAATATTAATTTTCAAACCCGTGATACGTCGATCCCGCTGGATATCGTGGCAAATGCATCGCTGGAAATAAGCCCGAACCTCGTTCTTTCCAACTCCTTCGGATTTGGAGGCTCGAATGCGAGCATCATTATCCGACGCGCACCATGAATATGGAGATTCTTGGCAAAGGCTGGGTAACTAATCACGGGTGCGGGCTAAATACCGTTTCGGAAGCCGTCCTGCGCGGGAAATCACCCCAATTATCGGAGATGATCAATCCTTTCAATGAGCGGGTTCACCACGTCGCGCTCATTGCGAAGGAAGATTATGCAGAGGCGGAAAATTTTCGGCGCGTGCGACGCTCCAGTACGATTACTCTGCTGGCACTGACTGCCGCGATGCGCGCCGTTCAGGAATCCGGAATTGAGTGGAATGCCGATATTGCGCGGCGAACCGCACTCATCTTTGTTTCAAGTGATGGCGGCGTCATTTATACCCGGCGCTTTTATTCTGAAATCGTGAAGAGCGGAGCTTCCGGTGCAAGTCCGCTGCTTTTCCCGGAAACGGTCTATAACGCTCCAGCCAGTCATCTATGCGCTTATTTTGGAATAGACGGCGATGCTATAACCCTGGTCGGCGATACCGCCGTGGGATGTAGTGCAATGCACCATGCGTCGGAACTGCTCGAAATGGGACTCGCCGATTACTGCATGGTAGTAGCCGCAGAAGAGATGGACTGGATTTTATGCGAAGCCTACTCCGTCTGGAAACAGACGCGCGACAGCCGCAAAGAATTTAAGTCAAAAAAGCAGGGAGCGATTTTTGCGGAGGGCGCCGCCGCCCTTCTTCTCGGGAAAAGCACCAGCCTGCCCTGCTGCAAAACGCACCCTGGATCGGTTTTTTCAAATCCCAGAGAAGCCGCACAGCAACTCGATACCATTTACGCCGCACTGACTTCCGGAGTGAAAGTAAAAGCCATCGTCTCGTCGGCCAATGGAACCGAAATGGATGCCATTGAGTCGACCTGCCTGAAAAAACGTTTTTCAGGAGTTCCTGTTCACCGTATCAAGGAAACGCTCGGTGAAGCGCTTGCTGCGGGAACTCTCCAGCAAACTATTTTTGCAGCCCAGCTTTTGCAGGAAGACAAAAGTCTTCAGCCCAACGAAGGAATTCTGGTTTCCACCCTCGGCTTTAACGGCCAGGCTGGAGCAGTGCTCTTGACACCTCCCAGACCTCGCGTCTAACTCGCTACTTCATGGCCACCACGAGCAAAATTACTCCCTACGGCGGATGGCCGCGCAACCTGCGGCTCGCCAACGATGCCGTGGAGCTCATCACCAGCCTCGAAGTCGGTCCGCGCGTTCTTTCCTATCGCACTACTGAAGGAAAGAATGTTTTCAAAAACTTTCCCGAAGAACTCGGACAGTCGAATGAAGAGCACTTCGTAATGCGGGGCGGACATCGGCTATGGATAGCGCCGGAAGATGAACCATCCACTTATCATAAGGACAATCAACC
>JBDSIH010000347.1:0-7572 GCA_039918055.1 Chthoniobacterales bacterium | reverse complement strand
ACGATTCGGTGTGGAAGGCGCATATTCCTCAGGTCTGGAGTTTTGCTCAATGGGTTTAATGGGAACCCGGGCAGGGGATGGCGAGGCCGCATCAGGCGCATGGCCATTATTTTCAATTGCGGAATTTATTTCGTCACTCATGCTGAATTTCTATTATTTAAAAGAATTGTATCCCTCTCGGAGGTAAGGAAGGATGCCCCATAACCTATGAGAATAATGGCTAGCCTAACATATAGGCCATAAATCTCACCTGCATTTAAGAAAAGTTAAGATGGCATTACGCGCACAACTTCGTTTTCTGTTTGTGACAGTCTGTATTGGTCTCGCTTCCGGGCTGGCGGCAGTGGCCTTTCAAATGTCTGCGGATTGGATAACCACGCACCTGCTTCTTGCGAAAGTGGGCGGAAGTTTCTGGGGATTCGCGCTAACCAGTTTTCCTATTATGATAGGCGGCGCATTGATCGCCGGAATTCTGATGCATCGCTATGCTCCTGAAGCATCGGGGAGCGGAATTCCTCAGGTGAAGGCGGCGTATCATCAGAACAAGACCATTTTTTCCTGGAACGTCTTGTGGGTAAAATTTGTGGGAGGAGTCCTTTCGATCGGCACGGGCTCAAGTCTGGGAAGGGAGGGGCCTACGGTTCATATCGGTGCGGCTCTGGCGAGCCGCTTTGCGGTGTGGAGCGGAGAGTCCGAAGCTGCCCGCGGCAATGCCATCTGCGCAGGTTCGGCGGCGGGTCTTGCGGCGGCATTCAATAGTCCGCTCGCAGGAGTTACTTTGGTGCTTGAGGAAATCGCCGGAGGAAAGAATGAAGACAAATTTGCCGGGCGTGCCCTTCTGGCTGCGGCGTTGGCGGTTTTGGTGGTGTATCTTTTGATGGGAGATCGCGCAGCCTTCCCGATTTCCTTGCAGTATCCTATGCATGGACCGGTATTGTGGCTGGCTCCGGTCATTGCTATCGTGGCGGGTATTTTGGGTCTGGTATTTCAAAGGATGGCTCTTGGACTTCGCGCATGGATACGGAATGCGCCTATTGCACCGTGGGCGCGTCCCGCCGCGGGTGCGGCGATCGGCTGCATTGCGGCGCTTGCCGCTTTTAAAATTACCGGAAGTACCGGAGTTTTTGGTCTTGGTGAGCAGCAGATCATTTCCGCACTGAATCAGGAAGTTTTCTGGCGAATGGCGGGATATCTGGCGCTGGCGAAATTGATATCCACCATTTTTTGTTATGGCTCCGGCGGGTGTGGCGGCATTTTCGCGCCGATTTTATTTTTTGGCGGCATGAGCGGCTTATTCATCTCGGGCTGTTTTCAGGATTTGTGCGGCCTTACGGCGGTGGATATGACATTGCTGACTATTGTGGGCATGACGGCTTGTCTTGCTGCAGTCGTTCGCGCACCGCTGACTTCCATTCTTATTGTGTTCGAAATGACGCGCGAGGTATCGGTGCTCCCGGCATTGATGATCGCAGCCGTGATCGGCGTCTTCATGAATCGAATCTGCTTTAAAAGCAATTTTTACGATGAAGCGCTTGCCCAGGATGGCATTCGGCTGGAATAGAAACAAACTGCGCTTACAGCTTGCGCTGAGAGCGGATAATCCTGTCGGATTCCTCGAAGCAAACCAGTGCTTCCTGCAGGAGATGAGGAACACTTGGGAGATTACCTTCCAGCGCATGAAGCTCGATGATCTTCATTAATTCCCCAAGCGTAAGCATTCCGAAATTACTGGTGCTGCCCTTGATGGTATGGGCGGCGCGGGCAACGATATCTTTTTTGCCATCAGCAAGTGCCTGGTGCAGTTCGGCAAAAAGGGAGGGGATTTCCTTCCCGAGCTCACGATAGATTTCGACAAAATCTTCGGTATAGCCATCGGCGATCATATCGAGTTGATCCCAATCGATGAGTATTTCCATAACGGAGCTAACTCTCACAAATTCAACGTATTGGTCAACGATTTTCGATGGGTAAGGTATATTCTCCCTGCTTGGGAAAGAGGACATGAGCCTTTATGGCTGCTTTTAAACGCACCAAATATTCTCTTCGGGAAATATCTATAGCTCCAAATTGTTTCAAATGATCGGTTGTCCACTGAATATCCAGTAATTCGAAATGGCACCCCTGGAGAATACAAACCAAGGCATGAAGGGCCACTTTGGAAGCATCGGTTACTCGGTGAAACATCGACTCTCCGAAAAAGGCCGCGCCAACCTGCACCCCGTAAAGCCCTCCCGCCAATTCGCCATCAAGCCAGGTTTCGACGCTATGCGCATGGCCCAGTGCGTGGAGTTCCACATAACTATTTAAAATGCACTCATCGATCCAGGTCTCCGAACGTTTCGCGCAACTCCTCATGACTTCTTCAAAACGGGTATTCACCCGGATTTCCCAGCGACTGGCATTCAGCGCCCGGCGTAGTCCGTGCGGCAGGCGAAAAGAATCCAGAGGGATAATTCCCCTTGGATCAGGGGAAAACCAGCTGATTTCCTCCTCGCCACCCATGGGAAAAATTCCCATCCGGTAAGCCTTTAAAAGGATTTCCGGCGGAATTTGGGAATTCTGATTCTCACGGCTTGCCATCTTATGCTGATATTCTATGCTCCTTTCGTGAAAATTCTCCAAGCAATCTTAGCGTTGGCCTCCCTGGCATTCATTAACGGATGCGCTGTTGCCGAACAATCTACAGAAGATGTTGGCCGCCAGTTTCAGCAAGGGGTTACGGGCAAGGGCAAGATCGTTTCCGATGCTCCGATGTCCGATTCTTTTGGCTCGGATTACCACTAATCTGCTTCCTTTAATTCCGTCCTTTCTCTATTCATTTTCATGGCTCAGAAAAAGAAGACCTCCTCGGCTATTGCCATTCTGGATTTTGGTTCGCAATTCACGCAGTTGATTGCCCGCCGTATCCGCGAGTGCAAAGTCTATTCCGAAATTTTCCCCTATCATACAAAGGCCAGTGAACTGGCGAAGTGTGGCTTTAAGGGCATCATCCTTTCCGGTGGCCCTGCCAGCGTATATGCGAAAAAAGCGCCGCACATGGATCCTGCCATTTATGAGCTAGGCCTTCCTGTTCTCGGAATCTGCTATGGCATGCAGTTGATCACGCATAATCTCGGCGGCCATGTCGCCAAGTCCACCCATCGTGAATATGGCTATGGTAAATTGCGCGTTAATAAAACCTGCCCCTTATTTCAGGGTCTCAGCGAAACGCTTGATGTATGGAACAGCCACGGCGATCGCATTGAAAAACTTCCTGCAGGATTTCGTAGTCTGGGACGTACGGAAAATTCTCCTAATGCCGTCATGGGCGATCTTAAGCGGAAAATTTTCGGCCTTCAATTTCACCCCGAAGTCGCCCATACGCCGAAGGGAAAAAAGATCATCGAGAATTTTGTGCACAAGGTCTGTGGATGCAAATCCGACTGGACGATGGGTTCCTTCATCGAGGAAATTTGTCAGCGCATCAAGGACCAGGTCGGCAAGGACCAGGTCATTCTCGGTCTGAGTGGAGGTGTTGATTCCTCCGTTGCTGCCGCGCTTCTTCACAAGGCCATTGGGAATCAGCTTACATGTATTTTTGTGGATAACGGCCTTCTGCGTTTCGGAGAATCCGATTCCGTTAAGCAGCTTTTTGGAAACAATTTCCATATCCGTCTCAAAGTGGTGGATGCATCGGTGCAATTTCTAAAAAAACTAAAAGGCGTTATAGATCCTGAGAAGAAGCGGAAAGTTATTGGTTCGGAATTTATCCGTGTTTTTGAGGAAAGCGCCCGCGAGCTTCGCAAGAAGGGCGGGCATTCCCATCCGTTCCGCTTCCTCGCGCAGGGCACACTGTATCCCGATGTTATCGAGAGTGTGCCTATCGACGGAAATCCTGCCTCGCTCATTAAGAGTCACCACAATGTGGGTGGACTTCCCGAGCGTATGAAGTTCGAGCTCGTGGAGCCGCTACGGCAATTATTTAAAGACGAAGTGCGTCAGGTGGGCGCGGAACTGGGACTTCCAAAAGAAGTCGTGCATCGACAGCCTTTCCCCGGGCCCGGACTTGCCGTTCGTATTTTAGGTGCAATTACCGCAGACCGTTTGCAGATTCTGCGGGATGCCGACAAAGTCGTGCTCGAAGAAATGAAGTCTGCCGGATGGTATTATAAAGTCTGGCAGTCTTTCGCTGTCCTGTTGCCCGTGCAGTCCGTGGGCGTAATGGGGGATGAGCGCACGTATGATTATACCATCGCGCTACGCATCGTGGAAAGTCAGGACGGAATGACTGCCGACTGGGTGCGTATGCCGTATGATCTGCTGGGCCGAATTTCTAACCGCATCATTAATGAAGTGAACGGAGTCAACCGTGTGGTGTATGATATCTCCAGCAAGCCACCGGCCACCATCGAATGGGAATAACCCGAGCAGTTTATCCAGGGAGTTTTGATCCGCTGACATTCGGGCATCTTGATGTCATCCGGCGGGCATCCAATCTTTTTGAAGAAGTCATCGTTGGCGTGGCCAGTAATGATGCGAAGGCACCGATGTTTTCCACTGAGGAACGCATAGCAATGATCGAAGAGGAAACCAGAGATATGGCAAATATCTCGGTGCGAAAAATCGAAGGCCTTCTGGTCAGTTTTGCCCGTGAAGAGAAGGCAATGGTCGTGATTCGCGGTCTTCGGGCTGTTTCCGACTTTGAATTCGAATTTCAGATGGCCCTGATGAATCGGAGTCTCGAACCCCGGCTTGAGACGGTATTTTTGACGCCAAAGGAGGATTATACCTATTTGAGCTCAAGAATTGTTAAAGAAGTGGCCCAATTGGGAGGCGATGTCACAAAATTTGTCCCTAAAGCAGTGGTGGAGCGGTTGCGAAGCAAGTGTGTTCGTGCGAAATAAGTACCATGATTAAGGTTTATTTAGGTCAAATTCCTGCGGAAGGTCTTCATTTGGAAGGAGAAGAGGATCCTGCGAATCTGGATTTAAATGATTTGAACCTCCGAATCCTTGGCCCCCTGAAATACTCGTTGGACGTGGGTTTATCAGAAGGCGGCATCTTCGCTACAGGGGAATTGTCTCTGAAAGTCGAATTAAAATGCGTCGCTACTCTGGAAGATTTCCCTTACGATATCACCGTAAACGACTTTGCCACCCAAATAGAATGTGAAGGTCGTGAAGTGGTGGACTTGACCCCGGTGATTAGAGAAGATATTCTCCTCAGCTTGCCATCTTATCCTAGGATTGACCGGGAGGGTGCGCAAATTATACCCCGCATACGGCAAGAGGGAAATGAGGCTCCACCAGGAGTTCTTAAATCCGGATCGCCAGCGTGGGATGAGTTAAACAAATTGAACATTAAGAAATAACGTTATGGGAGTTCCGAAACGAAAAACCTCAAAGATGCGTCTTCGTACGCGTAAGGCTGCAAACCGCTGGCATGCGCCGACACTTAGCAAATGCTCACAGTGCGGCACAAAAATCCCCGCACACGTCGCCTGTCCTGAATGTGGATACTACCACAAGAAGCAGGTATTGACGGTCGAAGTGGCCTGATCTTTTAAGACCCCATGAGGGTTGCTCTTGATGCCATGGGGGGCGATTTCGCCCCCAAGAATGCCGTTGCTGGTGCAGTGATGGCACTGCGCGAATATCCGCATCTCTCCAAGCTGTACTTAACAGGCGATGCAAAAATCCTGGAGGCGGAGCTTGCTTCCAACAAGTGCAACGATTCGCGCATCGAAATTGTTCATACCACGCAAATTGTGGAAATGAGCGATCACGCTGTCGAAGCGGTGCGCCGAAAAAAAGATTCTTCCATTAGTCGCGCCGTTGACCTGATCAAAAAAGGCGATGCGGATGCGGTTGTCAGTGCGGGCCATACCGGTGCGGCTGTTGCTTCCACGACGATTAAGCTTCGCACGCTTGAAGGCGTGGATCGGCCCGGCATCGCTTCCTACATTCCCACGGAGACGAATGTCTGCGTGCTGATTGATGCGGGCGCGAATGTCGACGCACGCCCTGAGCACATGCTGCAGTATGCAATCATGGGCGCGGTTTATTCCAAACACGTGCTTGGTTATAAAAATCCCGCCATCGGGCTTATGTCCATCGGCGGCGAGGACGTAAAAGGCAGTGAATTTACAAAAGAAATTTTTAAGCTTCTTAAAAAGAGCGGACTGAATTTCCGCGGAAATATCGAAGGCCATGATCTTTTTGATAAGCCTGTCGAAGTGGTGCTCTGTGACGGATTTGTTGGCAACGTGGTATTAAAAACCGCAGAAGCCACAGCGCATGCGGTTTTTGCATGGCTGAAACGCGAGCTTCTGAGCCATCCTGTTCGTAAACTCGGAGCCATGCTGGCCAAGGATGCCTTTCTCACTATTCGTAATAAAACGAGTTATGAAATGTATGGCGGCAGTCCATTGCTGGGAGTGGATGGAGTTTGCATTATCGCGCACGGTTCCAGTACTCCGCTTGCGATGAAGAACGCCATTCGCGTGGCACTTGAATCCATCGAGCAGCGCATTAATCCGCTGATCGTGGAAGCTATCCGAACTTACAATGAGAAAAACGCCGCAGACACGCTCAAAAGCACCTAATCGCACCGTCTCCATCATCGGCACCGGCAGCTATGTTCCGGAACGTATTTTGACGAATGCCGAATTGGAAAAAATGGTGGATACCAGCGACGACTGGATTACTTCCCGCACCGGTATTAAAGAGCGCCGCATCGCCGCTCCGAATGAACATACAAGCCATCTCGCTGCAAAGGCAGCTGAGCGCGCCATGGAGCAGGCGAATGTAAGTATTGATGAAATTGATCTTATCATCGTCGCCACGGTTTCTCCGGATACGAATTTTCCTTCCACCGCCTGCTGGGTACAAAAACTGCTGAAGGCAAAGAATGCAGCCTGTTTCGATGTATCTGCCGCCTGCAGCGGATTTCTGTATGCGATGGAGATCGCGCAGCAGTTTATCTCCAATCACACTTACAATACGGTTCTCGTGATTGGTGCGGATAAATTAAGCGCGCTGGTTAACTGGGAAGATCGCAATACCTGCGTGCTCTTCGGAGACGGGGCGGGCGCCGCTATTTTGCGTTCCCGCGGCGGATCGCATGGCGTCATTACCACTTACATGGGCAGCGATGGTAATTATGGGGAAAGCCTTATCATGCCGGGCGGAGGCTGTGCGCTTCCCGTCACCAGTGAAAATATTGGCCAGAAATTAAATACGATCCGCATGAATGGCCGCGAAGTTTTCAAACTCGCCGTTAATTCCATGCTCGTTGCCGCCAATAAAGCGCTTTCGCAATCTGGTCTTACGATTGACGATATCAAGTGTGTGATCCCACATCAGGCGAATATGCGCATCATTGAAGCGCTGGGTGAGCGTCTCGAAATTCCGCTCGATAAAATTTACGTAAATCTCGACCGGTTCGGAAATACTTCCGCGGCGGCAGTCGCCATTGCGCTCGACGAAGCGAATCGGAACGGACGTTTTGAAATTGGCGATTATATCCTGATGGTTGTTTTTGGCGGTGGGTTGACCTGGGCCAGCTCCGTGGTGCAGTGGTAGTCAACGTATC
>JBDSIH010000346.1:0-2683 GCA_039918055.1 Chthoniobacterales bacterium | reverse complement strand
CGATCCCAAATACGCCGCAGCTTATGATTACCTTGGCGCCTGTTATTTGAGTAAGGGAGATTCGAACCGGGCGCTTGCGAATTTCACAAAAGCAATCGAGTTCGATCCTAAAGACATCTCCGCGTGGTCCGGCCGGGCGGGCGTTTACCTTGCCATGGGAGACTACGAGCATGCTTTGGCTGATCTTAATGAAGAAGTCCGCATCGATCCAAAACCGGCCGGCGCCTACCGCAACATCGGCGCTACGTATTCAAGAATGGGGGATTACGATCGCTCCATAAAGGCCTATAGCGACGCTATCCGTATCGATCCAAAGGATATCGTGGCATATCTCTATCGCGGTACCAGCTACCAGAAAAAAGGAGACTACGACAACGCGATGCTGGATTTTAGCGAAGCCATAAAACTGAATCCAAAAAATTCCGACGGTTACTACGGCCGCGGCACCGCCTACGCCCACAAGGGAGACAATGATGTCGCTCTCCTGGATTTCAACAAGGCACTCACGCTTAACCCCGAAGATGCGGATATTTATTACAATCGCGGCCTTACCTACGAAAATAAAAATGATCACGTCCGCGCCATCGAAGATTTCACGCAGGCCATAAAGCGCGATCCGAAAGCCGCCGACTATTTTTTAAATCGCGGCATGGCTTATGGAAATAATGGAGACATTGATCACGCCGTTGAAGACTTTAATGAAACCATCCGTCTCGACCCTGAAAACGTCCGGGGCTACTATAGTCGCGGCACTGCCTACGGCATAAAAGGCGATCAGGTTCGTCTCCTGGCAGACTATAAAAAAGCCGCCGAACTCGATCCCCGATCCCCTTCCACGCTGATTGGCGTGGCGTGGATTCTCGCCACCTCACCGGATTCAACTCTCCACAATGGAAAAGAGGCTGTGGAATACGCTCTCAAAGCCTGCAACCTTGATGAATACAAGACTCCCTACATGATCGACATTCTTGCTACGGCCTACGCCGAAGCGGGAAATTTTGAAGCCGCAAAGCAAATGGAACAAAAAGCCATCGACTCCGAAACCGATGAATCCCAACAGAAGAACATGCAGATGCGCCGCGCTCTTTTCAACCAGAACAAGCCCTTTCACCAGCCAACGCCTCCCGCATCGCATCCGTAAGTATCCGGCTTTCCTTCTACTCACCCCGTAAATAACTATCTAACCGTTTCCATCGCGGATTAAAATTTCTCATGATCACGACCTGCAATTCTTTTTTCCAAATCACGTGGAGAGCGGAAAATCATCTCCTTGCCACGCTTCGTCTTTTCGAGAAATCCCTTATGCTCCAGCGCAAGAAGATCTCGTCTGGCTGTCTCATAAACAATATTATGACTCCGTTGATGGCCTTCAATGGTATAGATGGCCCCCGGATGACGCATTGCATGTCCGAGCATTGCAATTTGACGGTGATTCAGATCATCCCAGCCGTGTAGCATTCCCTCCATCTGCCGAACTTCTTCGCTCTTATGCTGGATGTAATCATGCAGGGCCTGTATTGCCCGATGAATAACCTCGACCTGATGGACTAAAAAGTACGTCGCATCGTTATCATCTGTCTCCGTATATAAAAATGCCCGCGCGTATTTGGCGGGAGCATTGCGCAAAATGTCGGAAATCGAAATAAATTCAAAAAGCCAATATCCCTGCCGCAGCATCGACCAATAAAACAGCGCCCGGGCCGTCCTCCCATTCCCATCAACAAACGGATGATCGTATGCGAGCCAGAAATGCAGAAGGATTGCTCTTACGACAGGATGAACGAAATAGTTCGGTGATTTCTCATTCGCAAAGTCACACATTTTCTCCATGCGCTCCGGCAGTTCCTCCGCACGTGGAGGGCTATGAAACACCTCTCCCGTAATATCCACGACATTAACCTCCTCCGTGCTTAAGCGAAAACGCCCGCCGGCATCCGCTTTATCCAGTGTCCCCTCGGTCACTCTGCGATGAATTTCTAAAACCAATTCCGGCGAAAGCGGTTGATCCCGAAGCTCCGTGATCCGCTTCATGGTCAGGAAATTGTTCAGGATCATTCGCTCACTGGTATCGCGAGGCGCGCGTCCGCTCAGTAACATTTCTTTTGCCACTTCTCGCGTAGTTACCGCACCCTCCAATTGACTTGAAGTAATCGCCTCCTGCATCAGGGAATTGATCAAATATTGATCCCGGGTTTGGGAATTAATGACGGGACCCGGCATGCCAATTCGTCCACCAGCTCCAAGATCAATTTCATGAAGACGCTTTGAAACTTCGTCTGGAATGCTGAAACTGAAAGTCACCCCGTGACAATCCAGAAGCGGAATTGCCCGCAATCCCTGCATTCTTCCTATCTTTATGGCCGCCCACCATTCCTCATGAGTAAATCCCTCAGGTCGGCGCAAATGGCGGATCTTATCCCAATGAAGATATTGCTTTGTTCCAGGAGTCGTTAACAAGGGCTGCAGTCTTTCGAAAATTGCAGGTTCAGATACAATTATCCTATGAAAATCCGGAGGCGTAGCGGGTTTGCGCATGAAATACTGGTTTAATACTATTTCATACACTTTTAGTAGTTTAACCAATTATTGAAATGCTATTTTTGTATGAAATAGTATTAAAATAGTAATTATTCATAAATATATTAATATTAATGATTTACATATAATCAGTCCGCGTAAATCA
>JBDSIH010000345.1:0-7975 GCA_039918055.1 Chthoniobacterales bacterium | reverse complement strand
GTGGTTTTCGGTTCACGCTTTCTGGGATCAGGAGCACACCGTGTGCTGTATTTTTGGCATTATGTGGCGAATTTTATTTTGACGCTTAGCTCCAATATTTTTACGAATCTTAATCTCTCGGATATGGAATGTTGCTATAAGGTATTCCGCCTGGAAACACTGAAGCGTATTCAGGTCAGGGAGCAGCGTTTTGGCGTTGAGCCGGAACTTGCCGCCAAGGTAGCGCGATTAAAGGTGTCCGTTTTTGAAATCGGTATTTCCTATCGCGGCCGCACGTATGAGGAAGGCA
This sequence comes from Chthoniobacterales bacterium, assembly GCA_039918055.1. Taxonomy (GTDB): domain Bacteria; phylum Verrucomicrobiota; class Verrucomicrobiia; order Chthoniobacterales; family JBDTJR01; genus JBDTJR01. The sequence goes on along the minus strand of JBDSIH010000345.1, from coordinate 7,686 downwards.
AAAAAATTGGCTGGAAAGATGCTTTCCGCGCGCTTTACGTGATTTTGAAATACGGCCTGTTCAGGAACGCGCCGTAATTAAAGCGCCTAATCTCCCTCGGTGGAAATATCCGGGATGCGGTTGAAGGCAATACGCATGGGGGCTGACTTCAGTGCGCCAAACGCGCCGCCAAAATAGACCGTGTTTTTTCCGAAACGCTCGTTGAGGAGATCGATCGCAGTATCGAGTTTTCCGCACTTGGGATTTTCAAAGAAAACCTGCGTGGTTTCCTCTTCCTTCACCAGTGGTGCAAAGGTCACTCCAATGAGAAGTGGAGGAGGGGAGGATGCCGGAAGGCGTTTCCAGAGCTGATTGAGGTGGTTGGTCAACTGCAGGGAATCTTTTGTTTCGGTGAAGCGAAGCTCGTCCGACCATTTGCTTTGATTCGTAAATCTTACGGAGAGGTGCATTCCTTTGGTAAGATAACGCATGCGACGCAGACGCATGGCTGCTTTTTGCAGCAGACGATGCAGGACGGCGAGGGCTTTGACGCGATCCCTCGAATCCGGAGGAAGAACATGGGAGTGACCGAGGCTGGCGCGTTTGGTTTCCGTGCGCGGCATTTTTTCGCCATGCAGGGCGGCGTGGAAGCGTTCGCCTTCAATTCCGCCCCAGACTTCGGCGAGACTTTCGCGACTGGAATTCCAGAGCGTGCTGACCGTGCGGATGCCATGGCGGTGGAGGCGGTCAATCATGTTGGAGCCGATGCCGGTGAAATCGCGCAGGCGAAGAGGAAGCAGGCAGTCCGGAAGATCCTCGGGGCGGATAACGACAAGGCCATCGGGCTTCTGCATGTCGGAGGCGGTTTTGGCGAGGAAGCGATTCGGGGCAATGCCGATGGAGCACTTCATTTCGCTACCGATCCCTTTGCGGATCGTATCCTTGATGTGATGGGCAAGCTTGATGGCTTCGTCCTCCTGAGTGTAGCGGCCAGTGAGTTCGCCCCACATTTCATCGATGGAAAGGACTTCTTCAATGGGCATACAGGATTCAAAGAGATCCTTCAGACGATTGTGATACTGCACATACAGTTCCGGGCGTGCCTCGATAATGGTAATACCCGGGCACATTTGCCTTGCCAGCGAGACGCGGGTGCCGGTCTTGACTCCGAACTTCTTGGCTTCGTGACTGGCGGCGATGCAGCACGTCGTTTCAGCCAGGACGGGAACGACGGCAACCGGACGATTCCGCAAATCGGGACGGTCCTGCTGCTCCACGGACGCAAAATAGGAATTGAAGTCCAGAAATAGTGCATGCAGGGACATAACAGCATCACTTTACCGCAGGGTCTGACGGTTGGCAGGAGAAAATTTTCGAATATGGTGACTTTTGCTTTGCGGGATGGGGCGCAGAGTTTTAGATTGCCGCCCGATGATGGCGATTCTGGCATTGGAGGATGGACGGGTTTTTGAAGGCGAAGCCTTCGGGGCCCGCAAAACAATAACCGGAGAGGTATGTTTCAATACCTCGATGTGCGGCTATCAGGAGGTTTTGACCGACCCCTCCTACCGTGGCCAGATGGTGGCGATGACGTATCCGCACATTGGAAACTACGGCATTAACACGCTCGACCAGGAGAGCGATGAACCGCATGTGCGGGGATTTATTATCGAAGAGTTGAGCGAGATCACCAGCAACTGGCGCTCGGAATGCTCGCTCGAGGAGTATCTCATCAAATATAATATTCCGGGCATTCAGGGAGTTGATACGCGGGCATTGACCAAGCATTTGCGTACACGCGGCTCACTGCGGGGTTGTCTTTCCTCCGAAGGAATCTCCCCGGAAGAAGCCATCAAGCGGGCAAAAGAATCGGAAGGCGTTGTCGGTATGGATTTTGTGCAGGAAGTGACTCCGAAAGCCGCCTATGAATGGGATCCGGACGGCTCGCTCAGTTGCGACTGGGCGGTAGAGGAGTCTTCCCGGGAAGATGCCGTGAAGGACGGGCTGGGGAATGTTCAGCTTCCTATTCCGGCAGCGAAGCATCGGATCGTGGCATATGATTTTGGAATGAAGCGGAATATCCTGCGCAATCTGCGGCAGAATGGTTTTCAAGTGCAGGTAGTACCTGCGAAGACGACTGCAGAAGAGGTGCTGGCATTGAATCCAGATGGTGTTTTTCTTTCCAATGGCCCGGGTGATCCTTCTGCGCTGGAATATGCGCACACCGCCGTGCGCGAGCTCGTAAAGCATAAGCCAGTTTTCGGAATTTGCCTCGGACACCAGATTCTTGGTTATGCATTTGGCGGGAAAACCTTTAAGCTTAAATTCGGCCATCGTGGAGGCAACCAGCCTGTGAAGGATTTGCGAACCGGAAAAGTCACCATTACCTCACAGAATCATGGCTTTGCCATTGACCCTGAATCGTTGCCATCAGAGGTGGAAGTAACGCATATCAATCTTAATGATGGAACCGTGGCCGGAATGGCACATCGGAAACTGCCGGTTTTCAGCGTGCAGTATCATCCAGAGGCTGCTCCGGGGCCGCATGATGCGCATTATTTCTTTGAAGAATTTTCGCAATTGATTGAGCGGCAAAAAGGCGCGATAGTTTAAAGAACCCCATGGCAAAGCTTCAGATCTATCTCGATCAGGATAATCCCTTCACCCGTGATCTCACGGAGGATAAAGTAACGGTAGGTCGTCTGGCGGATAATTCCATTCATCTGGATGAGGCCTCGGTTTCCAGCCATCACGCCGAATTGATTTCCGAGGGAGGGCAATACCACCTGCATGATCTGGGTTCCACGAATGGAACTTTTGTCAACGGTGAGCCTGTGACTGATGCCGTGCTGCGTAATGGGGATGAAGTGCGTTTTGGTAAAGTCGAAGTCGTATTTAATGGAGATGAAAAAGGGGATGCCGATCAGCCATTGCCGGAATCCAACGAGGTGGAAGTGATGCCCGGCCAGGCATCCAGCCGTCCGAAAAGCTTTGTGAGTTCTTCGCCATTTGGCACATATATCAAAAAGCGCAATCCAGTGGGTATCGCCGTAATGAGCCTAGCGGCTCTGGGCTTCGTGGCTTTTCTGGCCATGCTGCTGGATATTTATCTCATGAAGACGCCGATCTGATTCTTTCGGAGTCAGACATTCCTGCAAATCTTCCTAATCGCTTAGCTCGACGTTCCAGTAGGCGAGATCGATGAAATGGCTCCAGCTTTCATGAAGCTGTCCCGTATAGGTAATATTCAGAAAAGGACGCCATTTTGGCCGCCTGGGCTTACGGATGAGCTGCATATTGACCTCATGAGGGAGGCGATTTCCCTTTTTTGTATTACAGGGAATGCAGGAGCAGACGATATTTTCCCAGGTAGTCTGGCCGCCACGGTCACGAGGATAGACATGATCAAGATTCAGATCCGACCGATCAAAGAGTTGCCCGCAATATTGGCAGGTATTTCCGTCGCGCTCGAAAACATTCTGACGCGTGAATTTGACTTCTTTTTTGGGAAAACGATCAAAGAAAAGTAATACGATCACCCGGGGAACGCGAATTTTAAGCGAGATGGTATTGACCATTTCCGCCTCGGGGGAGCGATGGGAGAGATCCTGCCAGCTGTGATAATCATGCGTGAAGAAGTTGCGGCTTTCATCGGAGGAGACAACCTGAGCATGCCCCTGGTATAAAAGCGTGAAAGCCCTCCGAACACTGCAGGTATTTACGGCCTGCCATAGTCGGTTAAGCACGAGAACCTGTTTATCAAGCATGGTTTCCATAAGTGCCGATCGGACTCGGTTAATTCACGCGAAAAATAGCTTTCCTTCCTTGCACTGTCAATCTGTGAATAACATGTGAATAACTTGTCACATTTGATTTTCCACCTCTTTTGATGAACATTACATTGCGCGTTGCCTGTGAGCAAAATTTGAATACAATGAACGTTTGAACCAGTCGATGAGACCCACCCGTCGTGTAATATTATATTCGCTCGCGCTGTTTGTAGCGATAACGGGAGCTCTATCAAATCTTCATGCAGAAGATAAAACAGCGCAGGCATTTCTGGATGCCTACCAGGATTTTTCACGCGCGGAACAGCTTGAGCGTGATGGGAAATCCGCCGATGCCTTAGCTAAATATAAGGAAATCGTAAAGACCCTACAGACGCTGCGGCAGGCAGATCCGGACTGGCAATCCGCCATTGTGCAATTCCGACTCGGTCTTGCGCAAAGTAAAGTTGAGCGTTTATCGGGAGAAAAGCCCGCGCCGACGGTAGCCGTCGCGCCGCAGGATAATTCGCTCGAGGGACCATTGCCTTCCCCGGATAGAACGCCCACGATTAATCCTGCCCAGGATGGACCCAGGGTAAATCTTTCTCCTGCTACGAAAGTAGAAGATGCAGGTTTTCGCGAGGAAGAAGCTCCACCTTCAGCGAATGTGGCTCGCGGACGCGATTCCGCACGGGAAGAAATTCGTCAGCTTAAGTCGCAGATACATAAGCTGAAAGAAGATACCCTGAGAGAAGAGGCTGAGAAAAAGAGTGCATTGGTTGCATTGGATCGAGGGAAGGTTAGCCTCATCGAAACAAAGGCGCAGCTAAGTCAGCTTCGCGAAGAACTGTCGAATATTCAAAAAGACTCCGTCGAAAAAACTTCGGAAAAGGATAAAGGCAGTGAAAAGATTTTGCAGGAGCTCAACAGCCTTCGGGAAGAATACCGAAAGAGTGTCGTCAATTACGATGTGCTGGATGAGGCTTACCAATCTCTTTTTACAAAATTGGAGCGTGCGGCCAAGTATATCAACACGACGGATGGGCAGCGGGAGTCACTCATTAATGATAGGAATACTGCCTTGAAGGAAAAGTCCGATGCCCTTGGGGAAAAATCAGAAGCACTCCTGAAGCTTAAGAAAATCAAGGATAACGCGAAGGAAGTGGATCGCCTGGTCACGACCAACAAAACGCTCACCGACAAGCTTGAAAGTACGACCGAGCATCTGAACGTCGTCACTAAAAAGCTGAAACGTTTCGAGGATAATACCAAAGAACTGGATCGCCTTTCCACCGAGAACAAGGAGCTTTCCAACAAGCTTGCTGATGCGGAAAAAAAGATTACCGAGCTGGCAAATGTCGGGCCGGAAAAGGACAAAGTTATTGCGGAGCTGCAATCAGAGCTGAATGGGGTGAAGGATCAGTTAGTAACTGCGCAGACGCAGTTACAGAAAAAAGACGGCCGTGTCGCGGAACTGGAAAAGCAGCTGGATGAGACGGCGGGTGAGTTAGCCAGCCTTCGCCTGAATCCCGCGCCAAGTGCCGAGGAGAAACATTTGCACGAAGAAAATGACTTACTACGCGGCATAGTGCTTCGTCAATTAAAGGAGCAGGCAAGACGCGTTCAGGTTCGTAAGCTGATTGAAGATGAAGTTCAGCGTCTGCAGGTTAAATCCACAACGCTTGAGGAACAGCTCTCCTCGCTTGGTAATGATACTCTTTTGCAGTCCGAAGAGGAGAAGGCTTTATTCAAAACTCCGCAGGTCATACTGGCCGATACGCCGGGACAATCCATGACGGCGAGTGTGGCTGTTGCAAAAACCGATGTGCCGGCTGTATCCTCCGAACCTTCTGTCCCTTCTGCTTCTCCTGATTCGGCGGCGTCTCCGGCTTCATCCGCATCTCCTGGTGCTTCGCCAGCTCCGCCCCTGGCCACCACGGACAAAAAGGAAAAGACCGCTAATGCTTCGGCAACACCCGAGCCGTTGCCAAGTGATCTTGAACCATTGATCCAGCAGGCCAAGGATCTTTTCAGCCGAGGAAACTTCGCGGAAGCGGATAAAGTTTATGTGAAGATTCTCGAGGCTGCGCCGGATAATTATTATGCGCTGGCAAATTACGGGGTGACAGAATTTCAGTTGGGCCGGCTGGCTGCCGCCGAAGTGGCGTTGCGTAAAGCCTCATCACTGAACTCCAAGGATTCCTTTGCTTATACCATCCTGGGAATCGTGCATTTCCGTCAGGGACGGTATGACGACGCCATTACGATGCTGAATAAAGCCATCGAGATTAATCCCAAGGACTTTGCAGCGCATAACTATTTGGGTATTTCCCTCAGCAATAAGGGCGACCGAACCGGCGCCGAGGAAGAGATTCAGAAGGCTATTAAAATTAAGCCAGACTATGCCGATGCGCATTTCAATCTGGCGGTCATTTACATAACCGATCCCGCTCCTTCAAAGGATTTGGCCAAACGGGAATATACCAAAGCAGTGCAGCTTGGCGCCACGGCGGATCCAAACCTGGAGCGCCTGCTCCAGGGAAATGATGCAACTCCTTCCGTTTCCGCGCCGACGGCGACGCCAAAGAAGTAACCCGTTCGTTTCGACGGGGGTCAGCCTTCTATTTCGTTAACAGCTCCCGCAACACAAAGGGAAGAATCCCTCCATGGCGGTAATAATCGACCTCAATCGGAGTATCGATGCGCAGTTTGACGGGAATGTTTTCGGTTTTTCCATCTTTACGATGAATGCTTAGCGTCAACTCCTGACGGGGCTGGACATCTTCGGTGAGGCCAAGAACATCGAAGGTTTCAGAGCCATCGAGATTTAGCGTCTGCGCAGATGTGCCTTCGATGAATTGAAGCGGAAGAACGCCCATGCCCACCAGATTGGACCGGTGGATACGTTCGTAGCTGGCGGCAACAACGGCTTTGACCCCGAGGAGTCGGGTACCCTTGGCGGCCCAGTCACGGCTGGAGCCAGTGCCGTATTCCTGGCCTGCAATGATAACAAGAGGAATGCCTGCGGCCTGATACTTCATGGAAGCATCGTAAATGCTCATTTGTGTACCTTCCGGCTGATGAGCGGTAACGCCGCCTTCCACGCCGGGAACCATCAGGTTCTTGATCCGGACGTTTGCAAAGGTGCCGCGGGTCATTACCCGGTCATTGCCACGGCGGCTGCCGTAACTGTTGAAATCCTGCGGTTCTATGCCATTGGCGACCAGATAGGTGCCGGCAGGCGAGGTAGCCTTAAAGGCTCCGGCGGGTGAAATGTGATCCGTCGTGACAGAATCTCCAAAAATGCCAAGTGGTCGGGCACCCCGGATTTCGCTGATACTGCCTCCCTGCATGGAGAAGTTTTCAAAGAAAGGTGGTTCCTGAATATAGGTGCTTTTACGATCCCACGCATAGACTTCGCCCTTGCTGGAAGTGATCTCATTCCACTTTGGATTTTGTTCCGAAAAATCCGTATAAAGTTTCTTAAACATCTCTGGTTTAAGTGATAACTTAATCTGTTCCTGAATTTCGTCTAGCGTGGGCCAGATCTCTTTTAGGTAAACATCCTTACCATCTTTATCCTTGCCGAGAGGCTCTTTTGTAAGGTCGATATCGACTCTTCCGGCTAATGCGAAAGCTACGACGAGCGGTGGAGACATCAGAAAGTTGGCTCGGATGCTTTGATGGACGCGGGCTTCAAAGTTACGGTTTCCGGAAAGGACCGACGCGGCTACCAGATCATTCTCATGGATGGCTTTTTCGATTTCGGGGTGAAGAGGGCCGGAATTTCCGATGCAGGTGGTGCAGCCGTAGCCGACGATCTGGAAGCCTAGCTGATCCAGATAGGGCTGGAGACCGGCCTTTTCCAGATATTCCTTCACCACCCGGGAACCCGGGGCAAGGGAGGTTTTGACAGCCGGATTGATTTTCAGGCCACGTT
>JBDSIH010000344.1:0-1702 GCA_039918055.1 Chthoniobacterales bacterium | reverse complement strand
TGCTTCTGCAATAAGGCGGTTTACCTCATCCCGATCAGCCGCGAACTGAGGAGTGACTGTTTTGTTGTAATAATCAGGTTGTTCAAGGTTGGCTAATAGCTGAATAGCAGGCTTGTAAGTAGGGTTGTAGCGAGTCAGAAGAATGGTCTTGGTAACTTTCTCTGCCTCATTATAACGCCCATCTGCGATGAGCTTTTCCGCAAACGATACGCCTGCTGAACCAAACTTTGCCAAAACCTGATCGCGCAGGTTTTTGTTTACAGGTCCGCTTCCGAGAAGATCGAGCGCCTGCTGATATTTTGCAAAAGCAGTCGCATAATCTTTGCTTTTCATGGCGTCATCACCCTGGATGACAAGCTTATTGACGATAGTGAGTTCCTCCTGTCGACGCACTAATTCCTTTTGGACATCTCCCTGAATATTGGAGCTGGAAGATCCCATATTGCCGGCTTGAGCCGTCAGCAGGGATATACCAAGGAAAATACAAAATGGAGCATGCTTCATCATGGACAACAGGCGACAAGGTAAAATCGATGCGGAATACATGAAAAATTAGTGTTTATTGCTTGGGGCAGACATGGGATCGCCGGGAATCGCTTCATTCTGAATTTCGTTTGCGTCTGGAACCGCTACAGTTTCATCGCCTTCAATTTCCTTTACGACGGGTTGGCCCGCAGGATCGAGTAATTTGGCGGTAACAAAGATAATGAGGTTCCGTTTGGTATGTTGTTCGGCCGAGGAGCGAAAAGCGCGACCAATAAGCGGAATGTCACCGATGATGGGAGTCTTATCTTCGACTTTCTGGACATCCTCGCGCATCAGTCCGCCCAGGACAACCGTGGCGCCATCATACATGGTTACTTCTGTCTGAATTTCACGAACGCTGAAAACAGGTTGGTTAATCGTATTTTGAGAAACCAGCAATTGTGAACTTGGTCCTAAAAGGACGATGTTTCCGATATATCCAACAACCGGAAAGACCGTAGTGCTGATCGGGCTGCCATAGTTAATGAAACCTTCAAACTCAGTAACTTTGGGAGTCAGCTGCAGATCAATGGTAAATCCATCCGATCCAACGGTAGGCTGGACTTCGAGTTCCACGCCAAGGTTTCTTGTTTCAAATGTGCTTGGAGTTGTCGGAGTAATGGGGGTGAAGGATCCACCGGTGGTCTGGGGAATTTGAGGAGGAGTAAATTCTGAAGGATATTTGAATTCGCGTATGACCTGAATGTTTGCGCGCGATCCGCTCTTGGTCGTAATTTTAGGAGCAGACATTAAATCAATGCCCTTTTTTTGGTTCAGTCCGCGAAGCACAACCTGAAATTGAGGATTGGAGAAGATACCTGCCACGGAAAGGATTCCTGGTGCAGGGCCTGCTGGAGTGGAAAATAGCAATGCATCAATGGCATTAGCCTGAATCGCCGTTGTTCCGCTTCGATTGCCAGCAGTAACAGTGCCGGAATTATTAGCGGGATTAAGACCGACCGGATTGTTATTCACGTTAGTGGGATAATTGGAGGGATTTACTCCCCCCTGATTTCCCGCCGTTCCGCCGCTACCATACACACCAGATCCGAAAGGCATGGCAAACTGCCCGATGAGCCAGTCAACGCCGAGTTCTTTAAGGTTGTGCTGATTGACTTCAAGAAACTTGGTTTCGATTTCCACCTGACGGGGAACACTGCCGGTAATTTTGACAAGT
>JBDSIH010000343.1:0-3996 GCA_039918055.1 Chthoniobacterales bacterium | reverse complement strand
GTCGTCGGTAAGGATGCTCGTGTGAAACGGCGCATCGGCTTTGTGGTGATTCGCATGTCATCAAGCAGATTGCGAAGCTGCGCCGCTTTTTCAAAATCGAGTTTCTCCGCTGCATTACGCATTTCCTGCTCAATAACTCCGAGCATCTCGCGGGATTGTCCCTCCAGAAACTGGCACGCCTCTTCTATGTTTTTACGATATGCCTCCTGGGTAATTCTTCCCATGCACGGCGCGGAGCAATTTTTGATGATATGATCAAGACAGTGCCGGTAATCCTTTTCCGTGGGCGAGGCCGGCTTACAGGCACGGATACCGAATTTTTTCCGCATGGCATTGAGCGTGCTTCGCAATGCGGAGGGGTGCGGAAACGGACCGAAGTAGCGCGCGCCATCGTCCCTTCGGAACCGGCTTAGCTGAAACCGCGGATAGACGTCGCCCATATTCACGCTCACAAGGAGAAAGCGCTTATCGTCACGGAAACTGATATTATATTTCGGCCGAAAATCCTTGATGAGCTGCCCCTCGAAAAGCACTGCTTCGGCATCACTGCGAACGATGTGCCATTCGAAGTCCCAGATGCTTTTGATCAATGCGCGCGTTTTCAGGTCCGCCGCCGTTTTCCGCGAAGGAGCGAAGTAACTGGCCAGCCGCTTGCGCAGATCGCGGGCTTTCCCCACATAGATGACGTGGCTCAGGCGGTCACGCATTACATAAACACCGGGCTTGTGAGGCACGGTATTCAGCTTTGCGGAAAAGTCCGGCTGAGATGCAGTCATAAAAGTAATATTACCGTATTTTCCTCTGTGGGAAAGGGACATCCCTGAAAGTCCTTAAAAATCCGCCGCTCGCCACCCCCTGAAAACTTGCGTGGAGCGGCAAGCTGGCTACACTATGCAGGTTTGAATCTTTATGAATAATCCGGAATCCATCGGGCTCGTTACCGCTTTTCAATTGTTTGCGCAATCGGCGGACAATATCTTTCCCGCTGGTGGTCCATCCACCCTTTGGAAGTATCTCCAGAACGGTGGCCTCTTTATGTTTCCCCTGGCTGCCCTTTCGGTCATCACGGTAGCTCTGATTTTTGTGTATTTCATCACTCTCAGGCGCGGCGCCGTAGTTACCGCACGCTATATGACGACCGCAGACGCGCTTTTGCGTAAGGGTGACTACCTGGGGCTTCTGGCGGTATCGAATCGTCACAATGAAGCGATCGCCCGCGTTATGCAGCGGATGCTGGATTTTCTGACAAGAAATCCAAAAGCCACTTTTTCCGAAGTCCGGGAAATCGCCGAAACCGAAGGCACACGTCAGGCAGGAGCGCTTAATCAGCAGATCACCTACCTCACGGATATCGGAACGATTGCCCCCATGCTGGGACTGCTCGGAACCGTGGCAGGCATGATCCGCTCTTTCAGCGTAATGGGTTTAGGCGAAGGCGCTTCAAAACCTGGGATGTTGGCGCAAGGCATTGCTGAGGCGCTAATTACGACAGCTACCGGACTTCTGATTGCGATTCCAGCTATGGCTGCTTATGCCCTCTTTCGCGGACGGGTACAGAGTTTAATTGCGGATCTGGAAGGCGCATCAGCTCAATTAATTTCTCTTCTTGCGGCAAGACTAAGGAATGATCTGCCCGCAGAAACCAGGGATAATAAGAAGGAATGAGATTTACAGTCAGGGCGTTGTGCTTGTTATTACTGGCGAGCAGCCTGAATTGTTTTGGGCAGGAAATTCGCCGTGCGATTGCCGTTCGTCCTGCTGCGGCTCAAAGCACTCCGGCCACCAGTGAGCCGCCTACCGCTCCTGCAGTCCCCTTTTCCTATGAGGATGTTTCCGCAAAAAAACAACCCCCTCCATCGCCAAATGCAGTGCCTGCTACACCGGTAATCCGGCCCGTTGAGGTTCCGCCACCAGCAGCAACGCCCGCTCCCGCGCAGCAGATCCAGAGCCTTCCCGCTCCGGATGCGGATGGCACGATCCGTCTTGCACCCATTGCCGCAAAAAATGAGCCGACCGGCGCCGCGCAGCTTGAGGTCGCCAATGGCTTCTACTCCCGCAAGATGTACGACCTCGCCATTCCCGAATATGAAAAATTGCTTATTCAGGTACCCACGCGTGGCGATCCTTTACGGCAACAAGCTCTTTTTCGCCTGGGGGAAAGCCACCGCTTCCTGACAAATCTCAATTCGGCCCGCGATAGCTACGAAAAGCTGCTCACAGAGTTCACCACTGGCCCCTTCATTGGCGCCGCTGCCTACCGCCTCGCAGAAATCCAGTATGGCGATAAAAATTACGCGGCAGCACTTCCAATGTTCCGTAAGGCATTCGCAAATTCCCCGGATGCCGACGTAAAACTCACCGCTCGTTTTTATGAAGCGCGTTCGCTTGATGCCTTAAAACAGCGCAAGGAAGCCGCCTCAATCTATCTCGAAATTTCCACCTGGAAGGGGAAAAATCCTTACAAGGATTTTGCACGCCTTTATCTGGCGGAAGCGGCAGCAGCGGATGGAAACAAAGAGGAGGCTTTTGATAAATATCTGGCCCTCAGCACAGATGCCGAAAAAAACTCCATGCGTACGGAAACCGCCTTTCGTGCCGCTGCGCTCGCGGCCGAACTCGGCCAAAAGGCAAAAGCCCGCGAGTTATATGCCAAAGTCGCAAAATCTGATAATGCCGATCTCGCGGCTCCCGCACAGCTCGAAGCCCTGCGGATGGCTTACGATTTAAATGACTACAAAGCAGTCACGGGAATCTCCCTGGATGCCTTCGACAAACTGCCAGGAGATGCAATGCCCGACGCCATGCTTCTCGTCGCAAATTCCTATCGCCAGCTCGGTGACTATAAAAAGGCCGCGGAGCTATACGACCGCCTGATCCGCGATTTTTCCAACACCTCAGCCGCACACGATGCGCACTTTCACCGCCTCGTCAGCCTCTATTCACTGAATGATAAAAATACGCTCAAGGAAATCGATGACTTCCTTCTTCTGACCAACAACCCGAAGGAACGCAACCAGGCAAACCTTCTGAAGGCGGAATTACTTTTCAAAGACAAAAAATTCGCGGAAGCGGGAAAAATTTATGCGTCCCTGGAAAATGCGGATATCGCTAATTCATTCAAAGCGGACGCCCTCTATAAGCTGGGCTGGTGCCAGGCCCACACGCAGGACTACACCGGCGCAGCGGCTACCTTTACGCGATTTATCGAGCGTAATCCCAAGCATGAATTTGTCCCCACCGCCATTGCACAGCGTGCGCTTTCCAATCAGCAGAATAAAAATTATGACGCCTCCATTAAAGATCTTGATCTACTGATCGAAAAATATCCCAAGACGCCGGAGCGCGAACTCGCCCTTCAGCAAAAAGCTCTTCTGCTCGGCCAGCAACAAAAGACTGACGAAATGGTTGCCGTTTTCGAAAAGCTTTTGGCGGATTACCCAAAAAGCGCCGCTGCTGCACAGGCAAATTTCTGGATCGGCTGGGCTGCGTATGGCAAGGAAGACTATAAAAAGGCCATTGAGAAACTCGACCTCGCCCGCACACAGGATGCGGCGCAATACGGCGATCGCGCAACCATCCGCATCGTCATGGCCTATTTTTACCTGAAAGACCGTGAGGCTACGGCCAAAGAAATCACCAAGCTCCGCAAGGAGAATACGCCGCCCGAAATTCTCCGCTGGCTTGGGAGTCAATACATTGAAGATGGCAACTATGCCAAGGCGGAGCAATTCCTTCTACCTCTGACCAGGCAGGACGCATCCGCTCCCGTCAGTCCTGAAATATTCATCAGCCTTGCACAGGCCCAGCTAAACCAAAAGAAATGGAAGGATGCCCTGGTCCCGATCGATCGCTACCTCTCCACCGCACGGGATCCTGTCAGCAGAGCTCGGGGATTGCTGGCCAACGCACAGGCCCAGATGGGACTGAAAAAATATGATGATGCGCAAAAATCCATTGATGATGCGCTTATCCTCCAGCCCGAAGGACGCTGGAACG
>JBDSIH010000342.1:0-3034 GCA_039918055.1 Chthoniobacterales bacterium | reverse complement strand
GATCGCGCTTTGCCAGAACCTCAACTTCGAGTCTCTTGCGCTCGATTTCGATTTCCTTGGAACGCGTCTTCGATTTTTCCAAATTGCCTCCCAGAGATTCCAGTTCCGTCTCCAGCATTTTCTGCTGCAGCGGAAGGGCCAGTAATTCTTTCCGGTAGGATTTGATTCGTTGATCGCGTTCCTGGACGATCAAAAGGTGTTCAAGCGCTTGCAGCATGGGTCGGTATGATGGGGAAGGATTTGGGGAATATCCAGCGGTATCTGAAAGATAGTTGGCTTACCGCTTAACCCAGTGTTTCCAGGTTATTTTTCAACGATTCCCGCTTGGTGATCCAGTTTTCCAGCCTTTGCCGATGCTCAGCCACGACAGCTGGCGGCGCATTCTGCACGAAAGTCTGGCTTCCAAGCTTGGCTTCGGCCTTCAGGATTTCGGCTTCCACCTTAAGGATTTCTCCCGTCAGGCGCTGGCGTTCGGCTTCAAGGTCCACAATGCCTTCCAAAGGAAGGAAGAGGTCGCCGATCTGCGTTACCACGCTCGGAGTGCCGCTCGGAGCTTCCTCAATGCACTCAATCGTCTCCGCCTTGATCAACGCGGCAAAAACGGCGGGATCGCAGGTCTTCCAGATTGGTTTTGGACGCAACAGGAAGCGAACGGCTTTATTGGAAGCGATCTTATATTCGGATCGAAGATTTCGCGCCGCTTTTGCGGCTTCATATAATTCACGCGTGGTCTCCACAGCATCGGTGATTTCCGCATCGGAAAGATGAGGAAGAGATTGCTCGGCAGGCAGCGCGGCATACATGAGGAAGTTCGCATGCTTTTCGGAATGCGTTGGCGCATGGAAACCAAGGCGCTCCCACAATTCTTCCGTGAGATGCGGCATAAACGGATGCAGAAGCCGGAGAAAACCGGACAGCACATAATCCATCGTTTCAAGAATCGCCGCACGTTTGGCGGAGTCCTCGCCCTGCATGTCCGGCTTTGACGCTTCGAGGAACCAGTCGCAGTAATCGCCCCAAAAGAAATCGTAGAGTACGTTTGCGGCTTCGCTGAAACGGTATTCTTCATACGCCTTTCGAAGGCGCGCATACATGGAATCAAACTGGGCTACGACTGTAATGGAATCCATCGGAAGCGTGTGCTTGCTCAGATCGGGCTGCGGATTGCTCGGTCCCTGCATCTGGCGGAAGCGCGCGGCATTCCAGAGCTTGTTCGCAAAATTCCGGCCTTCCTCGATTTGCTTTTCGTCGTAGCGTAAGTCCTGACCCTGCGGCGCAATGCGCATCAGTCCGAAGCGCACACCGTCCGCGCCGAAGCGCGCCATGAGGTCGAGCGGGTCAGGGGAATTGCCAAGGCTTTTGGAAAGCTTACGTCCCTGCGCATCGCGAATCAGGTTGTGAATGATGACATGGGAGAAAGGTTTTTCGCCCGTGAAGCGATACCCCGCCATGATCATGCGTGCGACCCAGAAGAAGAGAATATCAAAGCCAGTGCTGAGAACCGATGTCGGATAAAATTTCTTCTTTGTTTCTTCATCCATCGTCGCAAAGGGCCAGAGCCAAGAGCTGAACCACGTATCCAGAACGTCCGAATCCTGTTCCCAGTTGTCAGCATCAGCGGGAGCTTCGCTGCCCACATAAATTTCGCCGCTACCGTCTTTGCGATACCATGCGGGAATGCGGTGTCCCCACCAGAGCTGACGGCTGATGCACCAGTCCTGAATGTTTTCCATCCAATGCCCGTAAACTTTTTCCCAGCGTTCAGGGTGAATCTTGATATCGCCATCTCGCACGGCATCGAGGGATTTTTTTACCTTGGGATATTTTAAAAACCACTGCTCGCTCAGGCGCGGCTCGATCGGCACGTCGGCGCGTTCGCTGAAGCCCACGTTATTTTCGTGAGGCTCTTCTTTTACAAAAGCGCCGAGTTCGCCGAGAAGTTCCACTGCGCGCTTGCGGGCTTCAAAACGTTCCATGCCTGCCAGATCCGCTCCGGCAACTTCATTGAGCGTGCCATCGGGATTCATAATCTCGAGGACTTCAAGTTTGTGGCGCTGGCCGATTTCAAAATCCGCCTTGTCGTGCGCGGGTGTTACTTTGAGAACGCCGGTTCCAAATTCCAGATCGATGTGTTCGTCGCCGACGATTGGAATTTTTCTTTGCTCCGCTGGAAGTTCTTTCGGCAGCGGACGCAGTGCGTGCTTTCCGATCAGATGTGCATAGCGCGGATCTTTTGGATTCACTGCAATCGCGGTATCACCAGGAATGGTTTCCGGACGCGTCGTTGCAATCGTAAGGAAAGTTCCCGGTTCTTCGGCTACTTCCACTTTGAAGAAATACAGCAAGCCTTTCTGCGGCTTCATGATCACTTCTTCGTCGGATAGTGCGGTGAGCGAAGCAGGACACCAGTTCACCATGCGCTTGCCGCGATAGATGAGGCCTTCCTTATAAAGATCGACGAAAGTCTGAATGACGGTGCGTGAATAATCCTCATCCATCGTGAAGCGTTCGCGCGACCAGTCACAGGAACAGCCGAGTTTTTTCAACTGTTTGATGATGATGTCGCCGTGCTTCTGCTTCCACTCCCACACATGCTCAAGAAATTTCTCCCGTCCGATATCGCGTCGGCGCAGCTTCTTTTCCTTGCGAAGCTGGCGCTCAACCACCGTTTGCGTGGCAATGCCGGCATGGTCGGTTCCCGGAATCCAGAGCGCCTCGCAACCCTTCATACGGGCTAGGCGACAGAGAATATCCTGCATCGTGTTATTCAACACATGGCCGAGATGAAGCACTCCGGTGACATTTGGCGGCGGGATGACGATGGAAAATGCGGGCTTTGTGGACTGGGTGTCGGCCTTGAAGCAATCGGCCTCCAGCCATGACTGGTACCATTTTTCCTCCACATCCTGTGGTTCGTAAGCTTTTGAAATCTCGGTCATTTTATAGGTGAAACAACAGGGTATATCAGGATGTAAGCCTCCCGTCAAAAACGGCTTGCCTTCAATAGCAACTGCAAGCACCTTTCCCCTTATGC